>SPBQ01000385.1 GCA_004525875.1 Myxococcales bacterium | reverse complement strand
GTGCTTGAGCGAGATCTCCAGGGATCCGTTCAGCTGCTACTGGTCCTGAACTCCTTCATATCGCGCACGTTGACCGCGGGCCTGGTGCTCTGCGGGCTCGCAGCGCTATGCTCGATCTGCGGCTGCGGCGAGCCGCTGCCGGTCCCTCGAATCGATCCTTTCCTCTACGCATGGCGTCAGCCCTACGCCGGGATCGAAGGGCTGCGCGTCCACGTATTCAACACCGGATCGATGACGCTGCCCTCAGCGCTGGTCTACTCGGGCGGGAGCTGGACGGAGGAGATCGTGATCGATGTGCCGGCCTTCGTGATCGAACATCCCGAGCACGGGCTCATCGTGTTCGATACCGGGTTCAACGGTCGGGTCCATGACGCGCCCGAGCCGTATCTCGGGGTCGTGCTGACCGCGATCGGATCCTTCGACATGCCGGAGGAGGCCACGCTCGATGTGCAGATGCGCGCGGCGGGCCTCGATCCCGACGCGGTGACGCACGTGGTGCTCTCCCACCTGCACTTCGACCATGCGGGCGCGGTGGAGGCGTTTCCGCGCGCAGCCGTCGTCGTCGCTCGCCGCGAGCGTGAGGCGGCGCTGGAGAGCGGAGTGCTCGGCGGGCTGACGTTCTTCGGTCAGGACTGGGACGCTGTCGGCACGTGGCTCGAGATCGATTACGACAGCGGCGAGCCGTTCGCGACCTTCTCGGCGCACCACGACCTGCTCGGCGACGGCAGCATCGTGCTCGTCGATCTTCGCGGCCACACGGCAGGATCGCAGGGCGCGATCATTCGCACGGTCGGCGCGCCCGTGCTGCTGACGGGCGATGCCGCGGCGATCGAGCAGAGCTGGAAGTACGCGGCCCGCCCGCTCGTGGCCGACGACGTCGAGGCCTGGTGGAAGCAGGTCTGGCGCATCAAGAAGCTCGTGCAGCTCGAGCCGAGTACCATCGTCGTGCCCGGACACGATCTTGCGGCGCTCCGACGCGCTCGCCACGAGGCCGTCTCGGTCCATCGGATGGATCGCGACGGCGCGCGGCCCGGGACGGACGGGTCGTAGGATCGGGCCTCGGGTCTCAGCCCGCACCGCGTCCGAGTGACTGCCCGTGGGAGAACTCGATCCAGTTACCATCCGGGTCCTCGATGATACAGAAGTAGCCGACGATCGGTCCGGCGTTGTGTGGTTGCTTGAGGAGGATGCCGGCGGCGTCGGCAAGAGCGCCGATGCGATCGACGATCTCCGGTGAGTCCACGGCGTACCCGATGTGCGCGATCGGGCCCGGATTGACCGCATCTTGGTGAGGCATGCCAAGCAGTACGAGCACGAAGTCGCGCTCGTGGCCGGGCTCGCCGAGCCAGACCACCGTCGTGCTGTCGTCCTTGCGGCGGTGGACCTCGACCAGATCGGCGTAACGCGTGTAGAACTCGACCGAACGATCCACGTCACGGGCGTGGATCGCGATATGGGTACAAGTGGGAGAGCCGTTGGCAGAGTCGACGCGCGAGTCCATCCACACCAGCTTATCGTGTCGAGGCTGAGGCGGCGACCGCCCAGTGGGGCGCGCCGTCCAGCGAGATCCCGAACACTTGGACGGCGAGCACGTAGCTCACGACCACGACGACACAGACGGCCGCGAGGTTGAGACCGAGGCCCGTTCTCGCCATGTACGCGACCGTCAATCTCCCGCCCGAGAAGACGATCGCGTTGGGTGCCGTTCCCGAGGGCAGCATGAAGCATAGCGATGCCGCCAGGGTGCAGGGTAGCATCAGGAGCAGTGGATCGGTGCCGCCGGACACGGCTGCTGCCGCGAGCAACGGCATCATGATCGTGGTGATCGCCGTGTTCGTCGTGACCTCCGTCATGAAGCTCACGGTCAGCGTGATCACGAGGATGCTGGCGATCGGTGACGCTGCGCCCACCCACGTGAGCTGTCCGCCCACCCACGCCGCGAGCCCGGACGCCCGGATCGCCTCGGCAAGCGCGAAACCGCCGCCGAGCAGGACGATCACGCCCCAGGGAAGCTTCACCGCCGCTTTCCAGCTCAGTAGCCGCGATCCGTCCTCATCACCGGCTGGCAGGACGAAAAGCAGCAGGGCCATCGTCATGGCCACCGTCGAGTCGCCGATCATGCTCGGCTCGGGAGCGAGGCCGGACCACCCGGGGAGCACGACGAAACCGAGGTCCAACGGCCGGCGAAACATCCAGAGCAGCGCCGTGCACGTGAATACCTTCAGGACACGCTTCTCGGGTACCGACATCGGACCCAGCTCGGCGAGCTGGTCGCCGATGGCGGCGTCGGCCGCGTGTCTCATGCGCGCCAGCGGCGATGCCACGCGCACCAGGTACAGCCAGGCCAGTGGGATCAGCACGACGGCCAGCGGCACGCCGACCAGCATCCACTGCAGGAACCCGATCTCGGGCCCGTCGGGGAACAGCTGCTCGAATGCACCGACGAACACGGCGTTCGGCGGTGTGCCGACAATCGTGGCGACGCCTCCGATCGTTGCCGAGTAGGCGACGGCGAGCAGCAGCACGGGCGCCAGACACTCTCCGACATCGGGTGAGTCGCGCGTGACGTGATCGCAGACGGCTAGTGCGATCGGCAGCATCATCATCGTCGTCGCGGAGTTGGAGATCCACATCGAGATCAGACCCGTCCCGGTCATGAACCCGAGCACGAGCGCGTCGGGACGCGAACCGAAGCGAGCGATGACGTGCAGGGCGATGCGCCGGTGCAGGCGCCAGCGCTCGACAGCGGTCGCGATCATCAGACCGCCGAGGAAGAGCATGTTGGTCTTGTTAGCGTACGGCGCCGAGACCTCGGCTGCCGATAGCACACCGGCGATGGGCAGGATCACCATCGGTACCAACGCCGTGGCCGCCACTGGCACAGCCTCGGTCAGCCACCACGCGGCCATCAGCACGGCGGTGGCTGCGGTGAGCTGGGCGGAGCGGTCCATCCCCTGCGGCGCCGGAAGAAGACAGATCAGTGCAAAGAGCGTTATTCCGACGCCAAGCCCGATCCGAGCGCGCATTGCCCGTGCCTCGCCCGGCCCGGGCCCGTCAGAACCGGGAGCCGGCGCAGAACTCGGTCAGCGCTTCGAGCGAAGCCGCGCGGAACAGGCCCCAGTTCGCCCATGTGGGATCGATCTTTTTCAGCTCCTCGGCGTAGGAGGGGAGCTCGGCGGGGAGCGCTTCGCGCCACTCGGTGATCTTCTCGTGGGGGTCGTTGGTTTGAAGATGACCATCGATCTCGCGCAGGAAGAACAGGAACGTCTGGAAGGCCGCTCGCGAATCATCGTCCTCGTAACGCAGCAGCGCGACGAAACGATCGACGCTTACCTCGAGGTTGGTTTCCTCCCAGACCTCGCGCAGCAGCGCGTGTTCGACGTCCTCGCCCGGCTTGATGCCGCCCGAGGGCAGCAGCATGACCGAGTTCGGATAAGAGCGCTGGGTCTGCAGGAGGAATCGTCCGTTCTTGCGCAGAATCGCCCTGCAGACCTCGCCGTGACGGCGCTCGCT
>SPBQ01000459.1 GCA_004525875.1 Myxococcales bacterium | reverse complement strand
CGATGCTCGAAAGCGGCGAGTAATACAGCGCGACGACCAGTGCAGCGACGCCGGCGCCGATCAGTAGATACCGCTCCCGGGGCGAGAACGCCGCCCAGCGCTCGGCGAACGTCACTGTTCGAGCTCCATGCGCAGGGAGAAACGCTCCTGCGATTGCAAATACTTGGTGGTCGGTGCGGTAAATTCGACGTTCTTGAAGTATGGCGATCGCTCGAGCAGCGCGATCAAGGCCGAGGCGTTCTCGGCAATGCCGTCGACCTCTAGCTTGTCCCCCTTGTAGCGGAACGTCGTGAGATACGCCGTCTTCGGCACCGCTTCGGTCATCGCCTTGAGGTAGGCCAGTACGCTGCGCGCCCGCGGCTGCTCGAGCAGTTCGACACGTTCGAGCGTGCGCCGGTTCTCGTCCTCCTGACGCGTCACTTCCTTGATCTTCGGCTCGAGCCGGCTCACCTCGCTGGCGAGCGCGTTGCTCAGGGTCAGGTTCTTCACCGCGATCGAGCCGGCGAGCGTGGCCGCGAGCACCACGACGACGGCCGCCAGCGCCATCTCCCGAATGCCGACCCCTTCTTCGGCCTGGACGAGATCGGCCGGCAGAAGATTGACGTGCGTCGCCGATTCGTTGAGCTGGCCCAGCGCCGCCCCGATCGCGACGGCCTCGCGCCAGGTGGGCTCGATCCCCGAGGACGCGACCTTCTCCGGGAGGATCGAGGCGAGTGTCCCAGCCCGTTCGTCGACGTCATCGTCCGCGATGAGCTCGACGCCGCCGCCGATTTTGTCGGGGATCAGACTCTCGACCTCGCGTGCGAGCCGGTCGACCGGCGACTCGGTAGCCGCATCGAAGTGTACGGTCGAGATCAGACGACCATCGCTCGCAACCGTCAGGCAGTCGCGGTCGCCGTCGCGGTAGATGATTCCGGCCGTGGCTTCCCCGTCGCCCCGGCAGAAGTAATAGTAGTCGGAGAGCGCGACCGGGGTTGCAGTTATCGCGCTCGGCGCGAATCCTGCCGCCTCCATCTCACGGTGCGTCGCGTCCACCTGTTCGCGCAGGCCAGCGACCACCGACACCGCGATGCGCTCGCCCACGCTGCCGAGGTTGCGCCAGTAGCTCGAGACGTAGAGCTCATCGGCCGGAGCCGGGAAGATGCGGTCGAGCTCGTACGTCACCACGCTGTCCACGTTCTCGGCAGCCGAGGCCGGGAGCTGCAGGTGCCCGAGCAACGTCGCGCGCCGTGGCAGTGCTACGCTGATGCGCGCGGAGTCGATTCCGTTCGAGGTCAGGAACTCGCGCAGGAAGTCGAGGATGACCGGCCATCGGCCCTCGGGCGGCGCGTCCACGACCCGTGTCTCGACGCTGACCAGGGTCACGGCGTTGAAGCGCTTCTTGACGTGAGCGATCGAGACCTCGCGTTCGCCGAGCGCCATACCCACCGCGTCCGCGAAGTCTGCCTTCGCCAGGCGCCGCAATGATTGTCGAATGTCCATGTCGCGGTAAGGGGATCCGTCCTAGTCGGAGAATACGGCGTCGTACCAGCGCAAGGTACGGAAGCCTCCCTGCTTAAATTGAACTGTCGTACCGATGTGCGTCAAGATGCGGTCGAATTCATCCTTGACGCGCGCCTCCACACTTGCTGTGCCGAGACGCGGACGACCGTCGCGGCCAGCGCGTCCCGCGGCGAGCCCCATTTCCTCCAGACATGCCGCCACATCAACGCCTTCGTCGTCACTGCCGGCGCCGAAGAAATCTTCGCCGCCATGCTCTTCCTCCTCGCTGACGCCGCACAGCGCATGCTCTACAGCAGGTCCGATGGCGCGCACGGTGAGTTGTCGCTGGCGACGTTCGTTCGTGAAGAAAATCTCCCGCAGCCCAGGGGTCTCCGGCGTGCCGTAGAACATCTCGCGGGTGACACCGCGCACCAGCAGCAGTTCCTCCACGGCGTCGAAGGGAGCGTCCTTGCTCTGGTAGGGCCGATCGAGCCCCTCGTAGTACTGGTCCTCGGCCCCGTTGATCCCGTGCAGGTCGTCCTCGTCGCGCCAGTCGACAATTGAGTCGGCAACGATCTCTGCCACGTGCCGTTCGTAGCCGAGGTTCTCCAGCATCCGGGTGATGAGAGCTGCATCCACGATGCCTTCGTTGATCGGCACTTTACCCGTTTGCTCGATCGCTCTCACCTCGTAGGTCACGCCGGCGAAGGTCCCCTCGATCCAGTCTCCCCGACCGACCAACAGCGCTTCGACGGCGTCGAGCCGCGGATCCTCTTCTTCCTCTCGCTCGGCCTGCGTCGGCCGCGCGCGGTTGCCGCCGCGATCATCCTCGGCGTCCTCGTCGACGTCGAGCTGCCCGTTGTATGTCTCGATCGCCAGCAGAGCCTCGTTGATGCCGGCGATCGCCACATAGTGAGAGATCGTCTCTTCCTTGAAGTTCTTCGTACCTTGGGCGTCCTCACGCATAGCGCGGGCAAACTCGCCAGCCAGCGCCGTAAGCGCAGCGAACGTCCAGAGCACGAGGATCAGGGCCGCACCGCGCTCGCGCGCCGTTCTGGACGCGCGCCTCACTCGTCCTCCTCTTCGTCGTCGAGATCCTCGTTCTCATCGTCGCCTCGGCCAGCCGGTGCCTCCGGCTCTTCCTCCTCTTCCTCCCCTTCCTCCTCATTCTTGGTCGCCCCGGTCGGTCCGCGACCGGGGCGCCGAGAGAAATCGTCCTCGCCCATCATCTCGTTCATGACGCCCACGAACACCGGCACGTCGTGAGACCACTCGGCCCCCCCGGCGACACGCGCCTCGATCTCGACTCGCACGACGGCGGGCAACGCGTCGTCCAAGCTCGCGTCCCAGCTGTCCTCCCAGTCGCCGTCGATCTCCGGAT
>SPBQ01000094.1 GCA_004525875.1 Myxococcales bacterium | reverse complement strand
CGCGCGCCACTCGACGAGGGCCCGGTCGGGATCCCAGTTGGTTGCGAGCCAGTCGCAGACGTCGTCGCGCACCGAGTCCGGAGTGGGAGCAGTCATCAGTTCGCGACCGTAACGACTCGACCTGCCGGGGTCGGAGGCGGACAGCCCCCGGAACTACCGTCGGCCCATGATCGAAGTCGACGCCGAGATCCCGACCGGGCCCTCGTCGAGTGGCGCGCGGCCCTCGTCGACTCCCGCTGGGCGGTGCCATCGTGGCCGCGGGAGTGGTACGGCCGGGGCCTTCCGTCGTGGGCCGACAAGGTGGTGAGCGATGAACTGCGCCGCGCCGGCGCTGTCGGCACTCCACTCGGCGGCGGAATGTCGCTCGCCGCTCCGACGATCCTCGAACACGGCACCGACGAACTGCGCCGACGCATTCTCCGGCCGACGATCACCGGCGAGGTCACCTGGACGCAGTTGTTCAGCGAGCCCGGCGCCGGTTCCGATCTGGCCGGACTCACGACCACGGCGGTGCGCGACGGCGACGACTGGATCGTCAACGGCCAGAAGATCTGGACCACGGGAGCCCAGTTCAGCGACTGGGGTATCCTCGTCACGCGTTCGGACCCGAACGCGCCCAAGCACAAGGGCCTCACCTACTTCGTCGTCGACATGCACTCCCCCGGCGTCGAGGTCCGTCCGATCAACCAGATCAACGGTGGCCAGGGCTTCAACGAGGTGTTCTTCACCGACGTGAGGATTCCCGACGCGAACCGGCTCGACGAGATCGGCAATGGCTGGCGTGTCGCTCTCACCACGCTGATGAACGAGCGCTCCTCGATCGGTGCGGGCGGCGGCGGCGGCGGCATCAGCGGCCTGATCGCGCTCGCCCGCAGCGTGGAGATCGACGGCAGGCCGGCGCTGGAGCAGTCGGCCGTGAAGGAGAAGATCGCCGATTTCATGGTGCGTGCTCGCGGCGTCAAGTACACCGGCCTCCGGACGCTGACCGCGCTGTCGCAGGGACGGACGCCGGGACCCGAGGCGAGCTTCGGCAAGCTGGTGGGCGGTGTGCTCGGCCAGGACATGGCCGCGTACGCGATGGAGCTGCAGGGCGTCGCCGGCGGGCTCAACGATCCAGCGATCTCGGCCGACTCTGCGAACTGGCAGGCGCGCTACCTCGGCTTCCCCGGGCTGCGCATCGCTGGCGGTACCGACGAGGTGCTTCGCAACATCATCTCGGAACGCGTGCTCGGATTGCCCGCGGAGATGCGCGTCGACAAGACGGTGCCGTTCAAGGACATCCCGTCGGGCGCGTGAACGACCGTTCCTCACTCAGTCCTGGGTGTGCAGCTTGAAGATGGACCGGTCCGCGGCACGCGGCACCACCACCTTGACGAAGTGCGTCGAGTGCCGCTTGAGCCAGCGGTCGCCGACTTCGCGACCGTGTAGTCGCACCACGCCGCGCGCGGCACGACGCCTGCGAGAGAAGTAGGCGATGCGGTCGCCCGGATCCTGGGCCGTCACGGTGAACGATAGCTCGCGCGCCGAGTTCTGCGGGATCTGCGCGTAGAACCCGCCCGCTCGCATGAGGTCGAACCGGTCGATGTAGAAGCAGCGATTCTCTGGATTGCGCCGGTGGACGTGCGTTCCCTCCAGGACCTCGGAGTGGAAGAAAACCGAGGTCTTGTCGAGGCCCGAGGTGATCTTCAAGAGGCTTTTCTTCGGCGTCGGCACGAAGCTCACGAAGTAGTCCGGTATCGCGGCACCGAACTCGTCCTCCACCCGCACCACGAGCTGATAGTACTCGTGGAAGAACGCCTGCGAGACGCCCTTGTCGCCGAATACCTGACGGCGGGCGAGCTCGCCGACCGACGAGTCGCCGGCCAGCGTTCGCGTCCGCATCGTGACGGCCTCGAAGCTCGCCCGCGCCCGCTCGTAGGTCGCTGCCGAGTCGACCGAGAGCGCTTCGAGAATCAACTCTCCGAGCTTGTCGCGCACGTCGGGCGCGGCCGAAGCGCCCGCGACGGTCGGATCCACGACGGTCCCGTGGTCGCGATCGGGCAGGACCGCGATCGGGAACCGCGTGTCGTCGCCGGATCGCTTTCGCCAGGCGCGCACCTCGGGCTGCTCCAATGCGTCGGGCCCAGCACTGAAGTCCACGGTCATCCCGTAGGCATTCATGCTCGCCGCAGCGACACGGATGGTTCCGTCCGACCCGTCCTCGTTGGTGATGCGCGCCGCCAGCGAGTCGTAGGGAACCGTACCGACGATCACGTACGGACGGACGCGGTCGGCCCCATAGAACGTCGGCGCACTCGCCGCGTCGGTCCCCTCCGGAACGAACAGGTCGGACTGCGCGAGCTGCCACTGGAACGCGGAGCCGAGCTCGAGCGCATGGAGCATCTCTTCGCCCGTCTCGAAGCCCGTGCGCCACCCCTTGTAGATGCGGCCCAGCATCGAGCGACCCTTGTGGGCCAGCTGCGAGCCGAAGTTCGCGGGCGCGAGCATCACGAGATTGCGCACCGGGCAGCGCCGGTCGCGATAGTGGTTGGAAATCCACGTCCGCACGACGAGACCGCCTGTGCTGTGGACGACCATGTCGAAGGTCGAGTCGAGATCGCCCGACTTGCGCCCCTCCTGGACGACTTCCTCCATCCGCTTCGCGACGTCCTCGATCCGCACGTCGTCACGAAGGGAGATGTATTCGCCGAGGAAGATCGGTGCCGTGCGCCGACCGTTGTCGGCAAGGAAACCGGCCAGCGGCTCGAACGATTTCGACGTGTCGCTCCAGCCATGGAGGATCGCGACCTGGTCCGCCATCAGTAGCCCGTGCAGAACTGGAAGTGCATCGAATCCTTGTTGCGGCCGGGCCAGTCGCCGCCCCACTTGAAGCCGTGCGCTTGGAAGATCTCGACGACACCAGGATGCATATCGCCGTTCGTGCCCATGGCGTTCGTCTCGGGGTTGATGTCGATGGCGATCGCCCAGCTGTGTGTCGAGAGCTTCGAAGCGGCTCGCTTGGCGCGGTAGTTGAAGCAGCCCCCGAACGTACGGATCTCGCCGCGCAGACCTTCGCGCTGGATGTCCTCGAACACGTCGAGAAAGACCGGTGCCAGCTTCTTGTGGCAGTACAGCTTCGTGATCCGCCGCGAGGTGTCCCACGAAAGCGCGAGCGCGAGCGGCAGGTCCAGGCGCTCCATGAACTTGCGCTCGAATCCCGGATCGAGCGTGCCGTCCTCGCGCAGATGGCCGTAGATGTCACCGAACGTCTCGAGAAGCCCTTCGAGGCCGTGAGGCGTGGCCAGGCGGTCGCCCTCGGGCGCGGCCATGCCGCGCGTCAGCTCACGCTTGGATGGGATCTCCAGGCGCTGCCCGATCCGGATCTGATCAGGCTCGAGGATGCCGTTGTAGCGCGCCAGCTCGTCATACAGACCGGCGTCGTCGTAGTACTTTCGGGCGACGCTCGAAAGCGTGTCGCCGCGCGCAATGTCGTGATGTCGTCCCATCCATGATCCTCGCCGTCGGCCCGGCGTCGGACACGAGCCAAGGTACCGTCTCGGTGACGGCCCCTGAAACCTCACCGACCGAGAACGCACGACGGTTGCCTCACCGCCCCGTCCTCGCCTACATTTCCGGCGCCCGCTCGCCGCGGGCGTCCGGTGATGATCTGTCCCCTGTGCGAACGGGAAGGCGTTCCGATGCAGTGCCACCACCTCCAGACGCGTCGCAAGGACCGGCACGCCGTCGAGAGGATCTGCCGAGAGTGCCACAAGACGATCCACGGCCTGTTCTCGCACGCCCAGCTCCGGGATCCGCGACTGGAGCTCGGCAGTGTCGAGGGTCTGCTCGCCAGCGAGCGTTTCCGCAACGCCCTCGGCCATATCCGCAAGCTCGCGCCCGGCGCCTACATGCGCATGGCCCGGGCGCGCGGCCGCGGTCGGCGCTGAGCGACTGGGATCAGTCCTCGAACCCGATGCGTTCACGAATCGAGTCGGGCGTGACTCCCGACTCTCGCAGATGGCGCAATGTCATCGAGCCATCGCTCTTCGCGTAGCGGCGGCGGGTGCGCGGATCGGTGATCAATGCATGGTGATGGTAGACCGGCGCGGGCATGCCCAGCAGATGCTGGAGAAGCCGGTGGACGGGTGTGGAATCATACAGGTCGCGGCCACGGATGATGTGTGTCACACCCTCGGCGGCGTCATCCACGGTCACCGCGAGGTGGTAGGCCGTCGGCGTGTCCTTGCGCGCGAGGATGACGTCGCCGTGCGGCCTTGGATCGCAGGGCGTATCGACCGCCGCGTTGTCGGTCGTCGCGAGGCTCTCGAGCTCGGACCAGCTCAGCGCATCGGTGCGCGCAAGCGCGGCGTCCATATCCAGACGCCATGCGACGCGGACGCCCCGACGCTCGAACACCTCGAGCTCTGCTCGCGAGCGCGGTGCGACGCCGTCGGCGACCTGCCGTCGCGAACGTTCGTCGGGGTAGACCACCCCGAGATCCTTGAGCACATCGAGCGCTGCCGCGTAGGCCGAGAGACGCCCCGACTGGACGACAACCTCACCGTCCCAGTCCAGACCCAGCCATTCGAGATCTTCGAGAATCCCCGCGGTGTACTGCGGGCGGCAGCGCGTCGGATCGATGTCCTCGATCCGGAGCAGGAAGCGCCCGCCACGCTCGCGTGCGAATCGCCACGCCGTCAAGGCAGAGTACGCGTGACCGAGATGGAGATGGCCCGTCGGGCTGGGAGCGAATCGCGTGACGACCATTCTCGGCTGCTCAGCCGCTGGACGCCGTCTCGACGTCGAGGAGCGATCGGAGGGCGCGAGCAGCGCAACGATCGCCGTCGATTTCCAGCAACGACTCACGGGCGCTCCACGCCGCGACAACCCCCATCTCTGATCCTCGCTCGCTGACAGCGGCCGCAGCCTCGCGAAAACCGTCCACGGCGAAACTATCGCAGGCCCGGGCCGGATTCTGTAGCGCAGTCGGGACCGTGTTCGATCCCTGATTCAGCTCGGGCAGACTCGTGGTGGGCGGGATGGTCGCACTGACGGGGTCGGCTGACCGACCGATGAGCCGAGCGTCATCGGCGGATCTCGCGGCTACTCTGACAGCGAATGCAGAGCACGGCCTCGGGACGCGCCTTGAGCCGCTCGAAGCCGACCGACTCCTCGCACTCGAGACACAGTCCGTAACCCTCACCGTCCAATCGTAGCAGCGCCGATTCGACCTGACGCAGACGCAGCTCGGCCCCTTCACGAGTGGCACGTGTCATGCTCTGCTGCTGCAGCGCGTCCATCCGCGAGAGTCGGCCGATCGGCTGATCCAGTCCGACCGGCTTCACGCCCTGCTCGGTCGCAGCGATCGCCCGGCGCAGCTCGGCCGTCAGCGTCTTCAAATCGTCTTCGAGCTCCGCGAGCTGTTCCTTCGTGAGATCCTTCATCCGTGGGCTGGCTTCCGATGCACTGCAGTCGCAACGCTAGCTCGATCGGTCTGTACGTACGAGAGCAACTCGCGCGCGCGATCGGTATGGAGCGAGTTGGCCGAGCGCTCGGTGATATCCGGCAAGAGCGCGCGAACCTCGACCATGTCGCCGGCGAGCTCCCCGCTGGTCAGGCGGCTGCCTCCGCGTGCGCTCCGGTATCGGCGTCACCGCGCGAGGGAACACGGCCGCCGGGACCTGTCACGATGCCGCGCTCGATCATGCTGTGCGCCATGTCGACGAACGTCTCCCGCACCGGCCGCGGCGACCAGCCGAGATCCCGCTGCGCCCGATCGTGTGAGACCTCTTCGCGATGACCGACGTAACCAAGCGCCATGCGGATCGTGCTGTCGAAGCGGGCGGCGATCCACATCAGCCAGTACGGCAACCGGCCCGTCGGGATCCTGTAGCCGAGCGGACGGAATTCCTCGGCGAGGATGCGCGCGCAGTCCTGCATCCAAACGTGGTCTCCTGCGGCAATGTACCGCTTGCCGGCGGCCTCCGGCTTTTCGAGCGCCAAGCGGTGTGCGCGGGCGACGTCGCGAACGTCGACCACCGCCCATCCAATCCTCGGGCAGGCTGGAAGGTCGCGGATCATCAGCCGTCGCACGACCTCCCCGGAGGTACCGCAGATCGATCCGAGAACCGGCCCAGCGACGAAGCCGGGGTTGATCACGGCCAGCTCGAAGCGCTCGTTGGCAGCCATCGCGTCGACGAAGTCCCAGGCGGCGCGCTCGGCCAGCGTCTTGCTCTTCGGGTACGGCTCGCAGCGCTCGACGTCGGACCAGTCCTCCTCCGTGTAGATTTTCCCTGTATCGTTCTCGTGACCGAACGCGATCGCGGCCACCGACGACGTGAGCACAACACGCCGGACCGTGCCGGTCGCCGCCGCGGCTGCCAGCACCCGGCGTGTTCCCTCGACGGCGGGTCCGATGAGCTCGGTCTCGTCGTCGGGTACGGTTGCCGGGAACGGTGAAGCAACGTGCAGCACGTACTCGCAGCCTTCCAACGCATCCGTCCAACCCTCGTCGCGCGTCAGGTCCGCCTCGACCAGCTCGAGCGACGCCGCGTCGGCCATCGCGTGCAGGTGCGCGACTTTCCTCTTGTCGCGCAGGCTGCGGACCGTGCCGCGCACGCGATAGCCGTTCTCCAGCATTTCCTTCACGCAATGACCCGCCACGTACCCCGACGCGCCCGTGACGAGCACGAGCGGCTTGTTGCTCGATGCAGACGTGATTTCCACCTCCCGCCGTCATCCCAGCCGTAGCACGTCCTCCAGGCTCAGCCCAAGAGAGCCACGCGAAGCACGCGAGCGCTCCCGCGCTCGGATGGGCGGGGCGACAGCTACCGAGCCGGCTTGCACAGATCTTCGACGTCGCGAGGCTCGCAACGTTCGATCGTGCGGGTGGAGATCGAAGGGATCGGTGCTTGGAGAACCGCGTCCTGGAGGACGCGGTTCTCCAAGCTCGATCGAAGCGCGGCCGTCAGGCCGCGGCGTCGGTCAGAACGGCGAGGTGCACTCGCAGCCGCCGCTCTCCGACGGACGGCAGATGGGCGAGTGCAACGGACACATGCCAAGACACTGCGGGGCTTCGGCGCTTCCGCACGAGGGCGACGGGAACGGGATCGCAGCACACTCGCAGGTCGCGCCGTTCGACACGCAGAGCGGCGTCTCGAACGGGCACCGTCCGAAGCACTGCGGCGCGTCAGCTTCGCCGCAGGCCGACAGCCCGGGGAAGCCCGGCGGGTCGGGAGGCGTGGTCGGCGGAGTCAGGCCGCACTCGCCGAGACAGCCGATGAAGCCTTCGCCGCAGATGCGGGCCCCTTCGATCGCGGCCGCGATACAGCCCTCCAGACAGGCGAAGCGCTCGGAGGGCTCACCGTCCTTGCAGGTGCCGACACAGTCCTTGCCGCTGTCGATCACGGGCCGCGCACAATCGCCGAGCGCGCTTCCGCAGCTGCCGACGCAGTCGCCGTCGATCGCCGGGTCCTGGTCGGGCAACTCGCAGACCTCGCTGCAGGCGCCGCGCTCGTCCTTGCACAGGGCGACGTCCGCCCGGAACGTGTCGATGCATCCCCGCACACAGCTACGGCGATCATCGGTACCCGCGCTCTCGCCGCAGTCGATCTTGCAAGCCGCCTTGGCCGTGCGTGCCGCGGTCACGACGCACTCTCGCGTCTGCATCTTGCAACCGCGCCAACACGTTCGGTCCGCAGCCGATGCGCCGGCAACGGTTGAAAGCAGGAAGGAAAGGCTCAGCACGTAAGCGGCGAACCGGGTTGTACGCTTCATCTCTCGGGATTCCTCCATCGGTGTCAGCGGACGCTCGCGAAGCCCGGGAACGGGGCGCGAATGTCCGTGAAGGGTAGTCGCCGCCACGTCCAGTGGCAAGGTGATTTCGGCGCTCGACCATTGACCGAATGGAAACCCCCGGGGGATTCCGGCACAGCGGATTTCCGAAGGCCCTCGGCCGAGATACCCTCCGGGGCCCGGGGACTCCCGGCCACGTTGAGCATAAGG
>SPBQ01000430.1 GCA_004525875.1 Myxococcales bacterium | reverse complement strand
GACCAGGCCGACGCGCTGTTCCAGAACTACCTCGACCACGCCGAGGCGTTCGTCAACAAGGGAAAGGTGAAGGACCGCAGCACCGGCGAGGAACTCGCGCCCGACGACGGCTTCCTCAAGTCGATCGAGGAGCAGATCGCCATCATCGGTTCGGCAGCCGAAGGTTTCCGGCAGGACGTCATAGCATACCTGTGGTCGAGCTCGCGTCGCGGGTCGAACATCAGTTACTCGAGCTACGAGCCCCTGCGCCAAGCGATCGAGAAGAAGCTCATGTCCTCGGTGCGAGAGCTGAGCCGTATCGTGACACGCGCGACCTCCAGGGATGCCGAACAAACCGAGAAGTACGGAAGCATGGTTCAGAACCTGATCGCCAACGGGTACCCGGAGCCGTGCGTCGACACGATCCTCAAGTACGCGTCCAACAATCTCTGGAAGGACTGAGCGCTTGCCGTGAGCGGTATCTTCCGTGCCAAACGCCGGGAGTCGGTCGATCGCAGCGCCAGCGATCGGTTCCGACACCGCGAGAAGGTTCGCTCCTCGATTCGCGACAACATCGCGGACATCATCGCCGAGGAGTCCATCATCGGGCGCTCGGGTGACCGCGTAGTCAAGGTCCCGATCCGCGGCCTCAAAGAATACCGCTTCGTCTACGGCGACAACTCCAACCAGGTCGGCGAAGGCGCTAGTGACGAAGTCCAGCGAGGCGATGTCGTCGGGCAGAAGCCGAAGCCCGGACGCGGAAAGCCCGGAGAGGCCGGTGAGGAAGCCGGCGTCGACTACTATGAGACCGACGTCACTCTCGACGAGTTGATCAATATCATGTTCGAGGATCTCGACCTCCCGAACCTCGAACGCAAGCAGATGGACTCCATCGAGTCGTTGCGCCAAACGAAGCGCAAGGGCTACCGGCGCGTCGGCCTGCGAGTGCGGCTCGACCGCAGACGAACGGTTCGCGAGAAGATCAAGCGCTCGAAGGCCGTGGAGCGTCGGCGCAAGATCGTCGCGCCCGAGATCGCCGAGGAGCGCGTTCCCTTCGAGCAGGGCGATCTGCGCTACAAGCACCGCACCACCGAGGTCCACCGTGAGTCCAACGCCGTGGTCCTGTGCATCATGGACACCTCGGGCTCGATGGACACGGCGAAGAAGTACCTCGCCAGGAGCTTCTTCTTCCTCCTGTTCCAGTTCGTCTCCAGGCGCTATGAGAACGTGGAGGTCGTTTTTATCGCCCACGACATCGAGGCCCATGAGGTCGGCGAGGAAGAGTTCTTCTCCAAGGGCGAGTCGGGTGGCACGTTCGTGTCCTCCGGCTACCGCAAAGCCCTCGACGTCATCAGCGATCGCTACCATCCCGACCTGTGGAACATCTACGCGTTCCACTGCTCGGACGGTGATAATTTCGGCTCGGATACCCCGAACGCCCTTACGGCCGCACGTGAGCTCTGCGAGGTCGCCAACCTTTTCGGATACGGCGAGATCAAACCTCGAGGAGCAGGCTACTACGGCAGTTCGCTGCTCGAGACGTTCCGCAAGGTCGATGCCGACAACTTCCAGACGGTCCTCATCGAGCGCAAAGAGGACGTGTGGCCCAGCTTCAAGGCCTTCCTCAACCGCGATCGCGAAGCGGCGTGAGCCCATCGACCCAGGACGCCGGACGAGGCGCGCATCCCTGTGATGGGCGCGGCCGCAGGAAAGGCGTAAGCAGATGAAAGTAGACTTCGAAGAGCTGCAACGCTGGGACGAGCGGATCTCGGAACTTGTCCACGCATACGGTCTGGACTGCTACCCGCAGGAGTTCGAGATCTGTGACCACAACGAGATGATCGGCTACATGGCCTACTCGGGCATGCCGTCCCGCTACCCCCACTGGTCGTACGGTAAATCGTTCGAGAAGCTCAAGACCCTCTACAGCCACGGCGCCCAAGGCCTTCCCTACGAGATGGTCATCAACTCCAACCCGTGCCTTGCATACCTCATGGGCGACAACTCGGTTACCCTAAACGTCCTGACCATCGCCCATGTCTACGGACACAACGACTTCTTCAAGAATAACTTCACGTTCTCCTCGACCCGCGCCGAGCACACCCTCTCCACTTTCAAGTCACACGCCGAGCGCGTCCGCAGCTACGCCGAAGACCCTAGCATCGGGCAAGACCGGGTCGAGCGCATTCTGGACGCGGCCCACGCACTGTCACTGAATTGTCGACGCGACATGGCGATTCGCAAACTGTCGCCCAAAGAACAGACCGAGCGCGCGTTCCAGGCCTCGCTCCCGAAGCGCGATCCGGACCGGAAGATCCATCCGCCGCAGCACTACGTCGAACCCGATCTACGTAAGGTGCCGCTCGAACCCGAAGCCGACATCCTCCTGTTCATCCGAGACTACAATCCGTTCCTCGCCGACTGGGAGAAAGATCTATTCACGATCGTGCACGAGGAGGCACAGTACTTCATCCCGCAGATCGAGACCAAGATCATGAACGAGGGCTGGGCCAGCTACTGGCACTACAACATCATGCGCAGCGTCGGGCTCCCCGAGCACATGGAGCTCGAGTTCATGGTGAACCACAATCAGGTGCTCCAGCCCCACCCCGGCGGTCTCAACCCCTACCACCTCGGCTTCACGATGTGGCAGCAGATCTTTCAGTCCCACGAGGGCGACGCGCCGCCCGACCACAGCAAGGACAGCGAGGGGATGCGTGCCCTGTTCCAGGCTCGCGAGAGCGAGCGCGACCGGTCGTTCCTGCGGCGCTTTCTCACCGAGGATCTGGTCCGCAAGCTCGGCATGTTCGAGTACGGCGCCCGCAAGGGCGACTATGTCGTCACCGAGGTCGCCGACGAGCCGGGCTGGGAGACGATCAAGCAGACGCTGATCAACAGCGTCGGCATGGCCATGATGCCGGTGATCAAGGTCGAGGATGGCGACTACGACGGTAACCGCATCCTGTACCTGAAACACGACTTCGACGGCCGAGAGCTCAACCTCGAGAACGCGGAGAAGACGCTCGGCTACGCCCACACTCTCTGGGGACGCACGGTCATTCTCGAGACCACCGTGGCCGGCAAGCACACCCTGCTCGTCTTCGACCACGAGGGGCTGTCG
>SPBQ01000502.1 GCA_004525875.1 Myxococcales bacterium | reverse complement strand
GTCTCAACGGCGCCAGCGGTCTCGACGTCGTAGTGGGACCGGACGGCACGATCTACGTGGCCGACCTGAACGCCGGCAAGGTCACGTACCTGAAGCCCGTCGCACAGTCGGATCCGGGGCAGCCGAACTTCTTCGCCTATTGCGACGTCGGCGTCGAGGTTGGTGTCTGGGATCTGGCCGGGACTCCGTCGTCCTTGCCGGTGGGCCGATCGGATCTCGCGGCTGAAACGCTCCAGATCGCGGGAAGCGACTACTTGTTCGTGTTCGGCCAGGCCGGCACCAACGAGGTCTTGCGTTACGACGTCACGAACAACCTGTGGGCGAGCAGCAGCGACGCCGGAACCAAGGGCGCGCCGCCGAGTCCGCCATTTCCTTTGACGGGACCGCCGTCGAGCAACCACAAGGCGACGGTCGTTCTCGGCGATACCATCTACAACGTCGGCGGACTCAACCCGTTCGACCACGACACCTGGGGGTACAACGGAATCGACGATCCGGCCCCCAATCACTTTACCCACATCGGCTGTAACGGCGCCTCTCAAAGCTGCGCCGGCCAGATGAACGTGGGCGCCCTGGCGGCGGCGGTGATCGACGGTCAGATCTATGTCGCCGGCGGCCTGTGTGGCGATGCTGACGCGAGCTGTACCTGCGGCGGCGTTCAGGGCGGCACTGCCGGCGCGTGTGCCGGGAACATCGACGCAGGCGCCGGCCACAACACGGATCGCGCATTCAGGTACGAGCAGGGACCTGACGACTGGTTCGAGATCGCCTCGATTCCGGTCCCGGTCGACCATGCGTCCGGGGCGACGTTCGGCGGCAAGTTCTACGTCATCGGCGGCCGAGTATGCGGCGCTAACGCGGCATGCGAGGGGCGTACGGAAGTACAGATCTACGATCCGGGAACCGATAGCTGGAGCTTCGGTGCTCCCGTGCCCGAGGGCTGCTCGGGTATGGGCGCTGCCGTGGTGATGAGTAATCGCATCTACGTATTCGGCGGCGAGGGTGCCCCCTGCTCGGGAACTGCCGTGCAAGAGTACAATCCTGCATCTGACAGCTGGAGATTCGTCGCCTCCATGCCCGATGTGCACCCCGGTATGTGGCCCGTCGCCATCGGTGCGCCGTCCGATGGTGTGCCGGACCTCGTCTACGTCGCGGGAGGCGCTCCCAACAGCACCCATCTCCACACGTTCGAGTTCTCGTGCGAGGAGTGCGGGACCGGAGGACCCGGCGGAGGGGGTCCTCCACCGACCGGTGACGTGGACGCCGACGGGGTGCCCGATTTCGATGACAATTGCCCCAGCGTTCCGAACGCGGGCCAGGCCGACGACGACAACGACATGCTCGGTGATGCGTGCGACCCGTGTCCGGGTAACTCGCGAAACATCGGAACGGACGAGGGCGGTAGCTGCAGCGCCACCTCCGCCGCCCTGTTCCGCATCAACTCCGGTGGCCCTGCGTTCACCGACAGTCTGGGGCTCTTGTGGTCAGCGGACACGCTGTTCAGCGGTGGCAGCACGTTCACGACGGCCGACGCGATATCGGGGACCGTCGACGATGTGATCTATCAGAGCGAGCGCTTCGGCATGCCGTTCGAGTACAACCTCGATACTGGGGCGGACGGTGATTATCTCGTCAACCTGCACTTTGCCGAGATCTTCGCGACCGCCGACGGCCAGCGGATCTTCGACGTCTCGATGCCCGAGATCTTCAACCAGGTCATCGACAACCTCGACATCCATGCGACCGTTGGCGCCGATGCCGCCCTCGTCAAGAGCTTCATACTCCACAGCCACGACGGCTTGGTCGACGTCACGCTCGATCTCGGCCCCGACGGCGTGGACAACGCGAAGCTTTCCGGGGTCGAGGTCTTCGGTCTACTCCAGGCCTGCGTGATCGACGCCGACTGTCCCCCCGATCATGTCTGCATCGACAGTGTCTGCGAGGAGGCGGTACCCGGCTGCGCCAGCGATTTGGAATGTGACGACGGGATCCAGTGCACCGTGGACACCTGCAACCCCGGTACGGGCGTGTGCACGAACGACGCGGCGGCGGCCGATGGTACCAACTGCGACGACGGCATCTTCTGCACGTTCCAGGACACCTGCTCGGGCGGCGACTGCCAGCCGGGCATTCCCGACCCGCAGCAGTGCGGTGACGGCGACATCTGCACGAACGACGTCTGCGACCTCGTGCAGGACTGCATCAACCCGCCGAATACGGGCAACACCTGCGACGACGGCGTGAGCTGCACCTCGGGGGGCGTGTGCACGGCGGGCGTGTGCGGCGGTACCGACAACTGTCCCGCCGGCCAGGCCTGCGATCTCCTGGGCGGCGCGTGCGGTGCGAGCGGAACGGACAACGACAACGACGACTTCTCACCGCCGGCCGACTGCGACGACAACGACGGCAATGTGTTCCCCGGCGCGCCAGAGATCTGCGACGGCAAGGACAACGATTGCGGTGGCCAGATCGACGAGGGCAACCCGGGCGGTGGCGGCACCTGCAGCACGGGTGGTCTAGGCGTCTGCTCGCCCGGCATCGAGCAGTGCATCGGCGGGGCAATCGAGTGCGTCGCCGACAACGCCGCG
>SPBQ01000206.1 GCA_004525875.1 Myxococcales bacterium | reverse complement strand
GGAAGATCTCATCGGCCGCTCGTCGCAGCCGTCCCGCGACCTGGCGCCCGCTCGCTGTCGGCTTGACTATGGCAACGCGGCCGTCCTCGGGGCTGGCGACGCGTGCTACCAGCCCCTCGTTCTCGAGCACTGTCACCTGGCGGCTCACGACCGCGTCGCTCATCTGCGAGCGGCGCGCGAGATCCGAGATACGAATCGGGCCATCCTCGATCGCGCGCCGCAGCACCTTCTGCGCCGCGCCCGTCAGCTGCACTCCGGCATGCGTGGCCCGCACGCGCGCCGCGCGCCTGCTCTGGCCGACGCGCGCAAGCGCTTCCATCGCCGTCTCGATTCGCTGGAGGTCGCGATTCATGGTTGGCCCTGACTATTCATGAACGCTCGTCGCGAGACGCCCAAGCGTCCGTCCGATCGGGCCAAGCGCAGCGATGAGCGCGGAGGCGTACTGGAACCGTACGTTGACGAGCGAAGAGCGAGCACGGCCCGAGATGGCGGGCGTTTGGGCGTCGCAGCAGAGCGCTTCATGAGTAGTCAGGTCTAGAACGCGCGGTATCGTCGCTGGACGTGCAGCTGTCTCACGCGGATGCGCTCGGCGCGCTCCGCGGGCGAGACCGTTCGCGTTGCGGCGGGCAGATGATCGCGGATCTCGTCGAAGCGAACTTTTTTCGCGCTGATCGTCGGCCACAGCTCCTCTGGTGGCTGCCGCGAGTACGACCAGCGCGGCGACAGGAAGCCCTCGCGATGGTTCGTGGTGTCGAGCCAGTTGGGCACGCCGGGGTCGCGGTCGGCGACGACGTAACGGGTGATCGCGCCGTGCTCGTCTCTGTTTGCCTCGGCCTGGAAGCCGTTCAAGCTGCTCTGGTGGTTGGCGAAGTCGAGCGACTCGCCCCACAGGTTCGACAAGCTGAAGCCGCTGTACTCGGGCTTCACCTTGACGTGCGACTCGATGATGAGCGCCTCGTCGGGGTCGAGCTCGAAGACGCCGCCGGCGTAGATGTTCGTGCTCTGGCCGCCGCCGGTGGCGCCGGTGGCGGCGTTCGGCCGGTTGAAGCTGTTGCGTGGCATGAAGCGCTGGCTTTCCTCGCCGTCTGCCTCGCCGCCCGGCTTGCCGTACGCCTCGAGCAGGACGGTGTAGAATTCGTTCCAGAACTGCATCTGGCCACGAACGAGAGAACCGAATCGCCGTATCTGCGCCATTGCGGTCTCGGGTGTGTATGGCGGCGGGTGAGAGCCCGATGTCTCCAGGCCCGTGATCGTCAGCGGGATCGGATCCTCGCGCGCCCAGTCGTAGAACAGCTGGCGGCCGCTCACGGTGCAGGCGTAGCGGTCGAGGGACCCTTCGGGATCGTCCGGGTTCGGCCGCGACGTCCGTTTGTAGGTCGCGATGAAATTGCCGGTGTGACCGTCGGGCCGCTGCGGCGCCAGAAGGATCTCGAAGCTTCCGTCCCCGGTCACCTCGATCTCGGTCGAATCGAGCCGCCCGGTCTGTGCCTTGATGCCGGGGCGCAGCTCGGCGAGGCTGCCCGTGTCGCCGGCCATGCAGCCGTCGGTGACCTCGAAGATGAGATACTGCGGCGCCTTCGGTCCGCTGGCCGAGGGTGCTTCTCCACGCCAGTGACGATGGTCCCCGACCCGTCCCCGGATGAGGTAGCTCTGATGCCCGTCGATCGGTGCCATGAAGTAGGTCGCGTCGGCGTTGTCGATGGTGGCCTTGTTCACGAGCTCGATCGCGTGGTGGAAGAACGGGAACTGCGGATCCTCGAAGAACGCTCGCTCGACAGCGCTGTGGACGTAGCCCATCAGGTATCGGTAGCCCTCGGCGAGATTGCGGTCGTTCGGCGGTGCGGGCATGAGCTCGGGCCGGTCGATGGCGTCGCGCGCGCGCGCGAGCTCGCCCAGCATGTCGTCCCAGGCCGAGCGGAGGCCGGCGATCGCTTCGGTCGCGTGCTTCTCGTCCGGCGTCATCCTGCTCCCTGGCCGGCGCCGCCGGCATTCGTGTCGCTTGGTTCGCTCTCCCTGGCCTCGGCCGGCGCGCCATCGCCGGTTCCCGCTGCTGGGCCCGCGCTCCACTGGTAGCGCTCGAAGAGATCACTCAGCCGGCGGTGGATCTCGTCGGCCTCCAGGCCGAACTCCGCCAGACTGTAGCTGTGACCCGACACGTGGCTGCGCTCCCGCCTGCCCTCGGCCGCCAGTAGCCGGCGATACTCCTCGCTCATCGGCAGGCCGAGCCGATCGTAGATCCCCTCGGTCGCGGCGGCCGGATCTGCGCTGAGCTCGCGATAGTCGACGATCGCCTGCGGCGTTCGCGGATGTCGCGCGAGCACCTCGAGCGGATACGTGTAGGTGTGGAACGACTGATCGGCCATGATGCGCAGGCAGCGGTTCACCCGCTCACGGTCCCACCCCAAACGCTTCCAGCCGCCCGCAACGAGCTTGAGGAGACTGGGAATGGTCTCGTTCGGGTTGCGGATCGGGACGACGATGCACGCGTCGGGAAACGTCTCGATGAGCGCCTCGACGCGCCCGGCAAAAACCGGGTTCTTGCTGAGATGGATCTTGTCGCCGCCGTTGAGGTAGAGCTGGCGCCGCACGCAGTTCTGGTAGAATCGCATCAGTCGGCGCCGACGTCGCTCGGGCCACCGGTCGACGTGGTAGAAGTCGAGACTGCCCATGTAGGGCATCTTCGTGATCCAGAATCCCGAGGCGCAGGAATAGTAGAAGACGAGGTCGTCTTCCTCGGGCTCGGTGAGCCCCATCCAATGAACGGCACGCACGGCGGCGTAGTGCCTGTCCTCCCACGCCCGCACGCGCTTCTCGATCGCGCCGCCGAGCAGGCGGCGGTCGATCGTGAAGAACCACCGGATCAGCTTTTTCTGCAGAAGCGACGGGAAGTAGAGCTCGTAGAGCCTGAATGAGCTGAAGCGCCCGTGGTCCTTGCTCATGAGGCGGTGCGCGAGCGTGGTGCCGCTGCGCGCGTGGCCGACCACGAAGACGGGCGTGCGAATCTCGGTCCGCCACAGGCCGGGGAAGAGAATGCCATCGAGAAAGAAACAGATGGCATGGAAGGTCGATACGATCGGCACCGAGACCAGCAGCACGAACAGGTACGTGCGCCGCACGCTAGGGTTCCGCTCGTTCCACGCCAGGCGGATCATGCGGAAGTAGTTCGTGAAGTCGAAGTGGAAGTACATCGTTGCTGGTCGCTGGGCAGCCTACGCGATCACGGCGTCGACGTCGGCCGGCATCGACGCGTTTCCGACGATGTGTGTGCCGTCGAGGCTGCGCACCGGCCGGCCGATGGAATGCAGCAGCTGCCTGCTGTGCACGAATCGGCCGACGTGGCTGCCGCTCACGAGCTCGAGCGCGGCCTCGACCATCACCTCTACCGGCTCGGCCATGTCGGGATGGCTCCTGGCGATGTGCCCGACGAAGCGCGCCGCCTCCTGAGTCAGCACGATCGAGACCGGTGCCAGCATGTTCACGAACACACCGTCCGTTGCGACCTCGTGAGCGAGGCCTTCGGTGTAGCGGGTGAGCGCGGCCTTGGTCGAGCCGTAGGCGACGATCGCGTGAGCGGCCTCGGGCGTATCACGGTAGGGTACGGATGGCTGGCGGGAAGAGTCGCTGCCGATGTTGAGAATCCAGCCGCGGCCGCGTTCGCGCATGCCCACCAGCGCCTGCTGGGCGAGGTCGACCGGCGCCTGGAAGTTGACCTCGAGCATCTTGCGGCGGTCGGACAGCGTGGACTGGCTCGGCATTCCCCAGCGGCCCATGGCGGCGTTGTTGACGAGGATGTCGAGGCGGCCGAACGGCGCTTCGGCGCGAGCGATCAGGTCTGCGCGCTCGTGCTCGGAGACGAGGTCGGCGACCACCGCGGCCGCGCGGCCCCCGCACGCCGTGATCTCCTCGACGGCGCTCTCGAGCGTGCCTTCGAGCTCGCCGTGCGCGCCGCGCCGCGAGGCGCACAGAACGACCGCAGCGCCCTCGGCGGCGAACCGACGTGCCATCGCCTTGCCGATGCCGCGGCTCGAGCCCGTGATGAGGGCGACGCGGTTCTCGAGCGATCCCATGCCCGATCCCTAGGCTATTTACTTGATCTAGACAAATAGATGCGGTACCCGCGGCCCCGTCTGCGCGGACCGGCCTTGGAATGAATCCGGTTTACGATACATCGTCGCGAGATAGCTGGAGGGTAAGCCGTGTCCTACATTCTCATCGATCGCCCGCATCCGGGCGTCACGCTGATCACGCTCAACCGTCCCGAGCGCAAGAATGCGATGGCCTTCGACGTGATGGTTCCGCTGCGCGACGCGCTCGAGGACGTGAGTCACGACAATGAGAGCCGCGTCGTCGTCATCACCGGCGCGGGCAGCGCGTTCTGCGCCGGCGCGGATCTGGAAGACCCCGGCATGGTCCCACGCATCGACGGCCTGCAGATTCCGGCCATCGCCCGACGCGCGATGCGAATCCTGGAGGACGTGATCCTCGGTCTTCGGCGCATGCACCAGCCGGTCATCGCCGCGATCAACGGGCCTGCGATCGGCGGGGGCTTCTGCCTCTCGGTCGCTGCCGACATTCGCGTGGCTTCACCGGCCGCGCGCTTTCGCGCGGCCGGCATCAACAACGGCCTCACGTCGGCCGAGCTCGGCATCAGCTATCTCCTCCCGCGCGCGATCGGCTCCTCCCGCGCGTTCGAGATCATGCTCTCCGGTCGTGACGTGGAGGCGGACGAAGCCGAGCGCATGGGTCTCGTGTCGCGCGTGGTACCGAACGATCAGCTGCTCGACACCTGTTATGAGATGGCTGAACGCATCGTCGGCTACAGCCACATCGGCGTCGAGCTCAGCAAGCAGCTACTGTGGGCAGGCCTCGACGCCGGCAGCCTCGACTCGCACATGAACCACGAGGGGCACGCCCAGCTCTACGTCCGCATGACGACGGAGAACTTCGAAGAAGCGATCCGCGCACGTAGAGAGAAGCGCAAACCGGTGTTCCGCGATGAGCTTCCGGGCAATCGGTTCTCAGGGGGCAAAGAAGTCTAAGCCGCCGTGGAGTGGTCGCTCTAGACCTTCCGCGCGATTCCGCGCATCAGCCGGCCGAGCACG
>SPBQ01000371.1 GCA_004525875.1 Myxococcales bacterium | reverse complement strand
GCGTTGCAGGAAGCCGGCGTCGAGGCAGGCGTCGTCCAGACTTTCGCGGATCTCCTGGACGACCCGCAGCTGGCGCATCGCGAGCATTTTCGGCCGGTGAGACATCCTTACCTGGGCGAGGTCGTCCTCGAGCGACTGGGATTCCGGCTGGCCTCGCACGAGGATCGATTGCGGACGGCCGGCCCCGGCATCGGAGCGGACAACGTCGCGGTGCTCGGCGGAATCCTCGGGATCGAGGTCGAGGAGATCCGGCGGCTGGAGACGGCGGGTGTCGTTCGCTGAGCGCGCTGGGCGGCGGGCGACTTAGCAGGAGTGAAGGTGGAGTATACAAGCGACCCGGGTCCGGGAGAGTTTCGTTGATCGGTATCTCATCCTACGGAGTCCATATCCCGCGCGGGCGTCTGCCACTGGCCGCGATCACGCGTGGTCACGCCGAGGAAGGCGGTCCCGAGCGTTCGGTGGCCGGCTTCGACGAGGACAGCGTGACGATGGCGATCGCGGCCGCGGCCGACTGTCTCGAGGGGTTCGAGCGAGATCCCGTCGATGCGGTGCTCTTCGCGTCCACGACCAGCCCGTACCGGGAGAAGCAGGCGGCGGCGATCGTCGCCAAGGCGCTCGATCTTAGGCGCGACGTGCTCTCGGTCGACTTCGGTGGCTCGTTGCGTGCGGGCATGTCCGCACTTAGGAGCGCGCTCGACGCCGTTGCGGCGGGATCGGCGCGCAGCGTTCTCGTGGTCGCGGCCGACTGTCGCATGGCAGCGCCGCGCTCGGCCGCCGAGCGCAACCTCGGTGACGGCGCCGTGGCGTTCCTCGTCGGCTGCGAGGCTCCGGTGGCCGTGGTCGAGCATCGGCACAGCATCACCGACGAGATGCTCGACGTCTGGCGGTCCGACGGCGACCGCTTCGTCCAGACGTGGGAGGAGCGCTTCGTCGTCAAGCACGGCTATAGCGAGAACGTCCTCGAATGCGCGGGCGAGCTGTTGCGTCGCGCGGGAATGGAAGCGGCGGAGCTGACACGAGCCGCTCTGTACGGGCCGGATGCGAGGTCGCATGCCGCCGTGGCGCGCGGGCTCGGCCTCAAGCCGAAGCAGGTGCAAGATCCGCTGTTCGGCCGCCTGGGCAACTGTGGAGCGGCGTTCGCGCCGATGCTGCTTGCGGCCGCGCTCGATGCCGTCGAGCCGGCTTCGTCGTTGCTGCTGGTGGCGTATGGCGACGGCGCCGACGCGATGCTCTTACGCACGACCGGAGCCCTGCCGGCGCTCGCCGCCCGCGGATCGGTGGGACGCGGCCTGGAGCGGCGACGCTGTGTGTCGAGCTACGACGCGTATCTCGGCGCCCGCAACCTCGCACCCGGTGGCTTCGACCGCACGGCCGGCGCCGGCGTCGCCGCCACCGTTCACTATCGCGACCGCGACGCCGACATCGGTTTCTGCGGTGCACAGTGCCGGCGCTGCGGACAGCTGCACTTCCCCGCCCAGCGTGTCTGCTACCAGTGTGGCGCGAAGGACGACTTCGAAGTGGCCCGGCTTGCGGGGCGCGGGGGCCGGGTGATGTCCTACACGTTCGACTACTTCTTCCCGACGCCGGAACCACCGTTGGTTGCGACCATGATAGAGATCGACGGCGGCTGCCGTGTGTGGATGCAGATGGCCGACGTCAGCCCCGATGAGTTGCGCTGTGACCTTCCCGTCGAGTTCGTCTTCCGCAAGGTCCACGAGACCGGTGGCAAGCCGAACTACTTCTGGAAGTGCACGCCGGTTCGCACGGGCGGCGGTCACGTCGCGGGCGCGAGAGAGGAGGAGTAAGCCGATGGGCGACGACGCGATACGCGACCAGGCGGCCATTGTCGGCGTGGGCTGCTCGAAGTTCGGCGAGAACTGGGACAGGGCGCCCGAGGACATGATCGTCGAAGCCGCCTACGAGGCCTACGAGGACGCCGGCATCGACGACCCGCAGCGTGTCATCGAAGCCGTGTTTTGCGGCTCGGTGTATCCGTCGCGCGGCACGGCGGAAGTGGCGGAGTCGCTCAAGCTGTTCGGCCGACCGGTGAGCCTGGTGCAGAACTACTGCGCCACGGGCACCGACGCGTTCCGCTACGGCGTGTTCGCGATCGCGGCCGGCGTCTACGACACCGTTCTCGTTATCGGCTTCGACAAACCGAAGGATCGCGGGGTCTCCGGGCCGAGCGTCATGATGACGGGCGTGCGAGATCTCCCGGCCACGCCGGCGGGCTGGTTCTCTCTGTGCGCGGCGCGCTACTTCGAGACCTACGGCGCAGGGCGCGAGGACCTGGCGCGGATCGCCGTCAAGAATCATCACAACGGCACGCTGGCGCCGCGCTCGATGCTGAAGCAGGAGATCACGGTCGACGACGTGCTCAACGCGCGCATGATCTCGTGGCCGTTCGGTCTGTACGATTGCGCTGCCCAGTCCGACGGCGCCGCCGCCATCGTGCTCACGCGTCGCGAGCTGGCCCGTGGTTTTCGCGACGATCCCGTGCTGGTGAAGGCCGTCGCGATCGCGTTGGCTCCCGATCCTCAGCGCGATCCGACCTTCGATTTCCTCAGATGGAAGCCGACCGTGTATGCGGCCGAGCAGGCCTATCGTCAGGCCGGCATCTCCAACCCGGCGAGCGAGATCGACGTGGCCCAGGTGCACGACTGCTTCACACTCACCGAGCTGCTCACGTACGAGGATCTCGGCCTCTGCGAGAAGGGGGCGGCCAAGGAGCATATCGCCTCCGGAACCTACGCGCTCGACGGTGAGTTGCCGGTCAACACCGACGGCGGACTGAAGACGTTCGGGCATCCCACGGGAGCCACGGGTGTGCGCATGCTGTACGAGAACACTCTGCAGCTACAGGGCAGGGCGGACAAGCGCCAGGTGAAGGGGGCGACCGTTGCGCTGTCGCACAACATCGGGGGCGCGCCTCAGGCCTGCGGGATGACGATCATCGCTATCGAGTAGCCGCGCGAGGTGCGCACGGATCTCGTATGGAGAGGGGAATGGAAGAAATACGCTTCGACGACATCGACGGCTTGAGGGCCAGGATCAGCGACGAGTTCGGGCCCTGGAGCAAGGAGCTCGAGGTGACGCAGGCGATGATCAACGGATTCGCCGATCTCACCGGCGACCATCAGTGGATCCACGTCGACTTGGAGCGGTGCAAGAAGGAGAGCCCGTTCGGCGGGCCGATCGCCCACGGCTTTCTCACTCTCAGTCTGCTGCCGGCGCTCGGCGGACAGGCGGACTACAAGGTCGTGGGCTACGGCAACGCGACGAACTACGGTGCCGACAGTCTGCGCTTTCTCTCTCCCGTGCCCGCCGGCTCGAGAATTCATTCTCACGGCCGTCTCGCTTCGGTGGATGCTCGGCCGAAAGGGACGTTACTCACGCAGGAGCTGGCTGTTCACGGTGTGGGGCAGGAACGTCCGGCGCTGATCTACCGGATGCTCGCGCTCTACCACCCGCCGATCGGCTGACGGAACGGACCGGCACGAGGGTGAGGTGACAGAGGCCGATCGCGAAACCGACGGGGTCGATCGGCGCACGGTCGGCCTGGTGTTGCTCGGCTGTTTCGTTTGCCAGGCGGGCCTGGGCTGCGGGTACATCTTCGGTGTGACCCTCAAGCAGG
>SPBQ01000104.1 GCA_004525875.1 Myxococcales bacterium | reverse complement strand
CTCGCCGACCCGCCGGCTCGCGCGAGCTCGTCATGCGGGTAGGCCCGTGCCTGGCCGTCGAGGACGACGCCCAGCACCCGCGCCTTGGTCGGCAGACGATCGTCGTGCTGCTCCACCGGGAACATGACCGACGGCGAAGCCTCGTAGCCGGCGTAAGGGTTGCGGTCGTAGTCGCGAGAATGGTCGGTGTCGGGTGAGAGAACGCTCGTGTCGGGGTGATCCTCGCGCCACCGCCGCCAGGTCGTCACCTGCGCGGGGATGTTGTCGAGCTGCGTGCCGGTTCGCTTGCCGGTCACCGCGGCGCCCGCGAGCTGCGACCACAGTCCGTCGCTCTGGTGATCGTACATCAGTACGTTGCTCTGATAGAGACGGCCGGAGACGCCGAACGACAGGGGCTTGCCGTTCACGCGTCGGTCGAAGACGACGGCACTGCCCGTGAGCGGACAGTACGTGACGGCGACGGGCAGATCGCCGAGCTCATCATTCACGATCTCGTGCCAGTTGAGGATCTTCAGCGGGTAGGCGCGCGCGTGGCCGTCGATCTCGAGGCCGACGACGACGTCCTCGCCGCGGATGAAGCTCGCGTCGTCTGCGGCGACGAAGGTCGGCTTGAGTAGCGCCGGGATGCCGTCCTTTGGCGGGCCGCCCGAGAGGATCTGGTCGGTGGGGATACTCGACGGTGTCAGGTCGATGGGTCCGCCCGGCCGGCCCCCGTGGCCGGCCGTCGGGGCCACGAGGATCAGCAACAGGGCGCTAGCGGCGAGGGCGGCTCGTGATGGAGGATCGTTCGAGCGAGGTGCGGGCATCGGCAGTCTCTGCTGTGGTCCTACGACGGGCTGTCCTCAAGGGTTACGTGTCCGTCGAGCGCTGCAACCTCTACAGAGAAGCCGGTGCCGATCGCCTCTACGTCGGCAGCGCTGCGGGGAGCGACTCGATTCGTCTGAGCGCGCTCTTCGCCGCGTGATATCCGCACATGCCGTGAACGCCGCCGCCCGGCGGCGTCGAGGCCGAGCAGATGAACAACTGCGGATGGGGCGTCGAGTACGGGTCGAGGCGCGCGATCGGTCGCGCGAACATCTGTCGGATGTCGGCGACACCGCCGGTGATCGCGCCGCCGACGTAGTTGGGATTCTCGCGCTCGAAGTCGGCCGGCCCCCGCGCGCTGCGGGCGAGAATCCGGTCGCGGAAGCCGGGCGCGAAGCGCTCGATCTGCGTCTCGATCCGATCGGTCATGTCGAAGGTCGAGGCGTGGGGGACGTGACAGTATGCGTAGCCGGTGTGCTTGCCCTCGGGCGCACGGCTCGCGTCGAACTGGCTCTGCTGCACCACCAGAACGAACGGCCGCTCCGCGTGATCGCCCCGCCACATGGCCGCCTCGCTGGCCGCGATCTCGCCCAGCGTGCCGCCGACGTGGACGGTTGACGCTTCGAGGCAGGTCGGATCGGACCACGGAATCGGGCCCTCCAGCGCCCAGTCGAGCTTGAAGACGCCGGGGCCGTATCGGTAGCGCCGCAGGCGTCGCACGTAGCGGGCGGGCAACACGGCTTCGCCGATGTCAGCGAGCTGGCGCGGATCGGTGTCGAACAGATAGACACGGGCTGCGGGCAGGTCCGCGATCGATCGGACGCGGACTCCCGTATGGATGCGGCCGCCGAGCTCCTCGAGATAGCTTGCCAGCGCACGTGTGATAGCGATCGAGCCTCCGCGTGCCACCGGCCACTCCACGACGTGGCCCGTCACGGAGAACATCAGCCCGAGGGCCGACGTCATCATGTGGGAGAGCGGAAGGATCGAGTGCGCGGCGCAGCCGGCGAACAGCGCTCTGGCGCGCTCGTCGCGAAACGCCACGCGCGCCAGCCAGCTCGCGGGCCACAGGGCCATCGTGCCGAAGCGCGCCAGCCGTAGCGGGTGATCGGGAACGCCTAGCGGGCCCATTGCATCGGCGAGCAGTCCGTGCGGATCGCGCAAGAGAGGCTCTATCATGCGCCGGTAGTTGCGCCCGTCGCGGCCGAGCCCGTCGCAGGTGCGTTCCAGCGAGCGCCACAGCATCACGGCGGGACCATCGTCGAGCGGGTGCGCGACGGAGGCCTCGGGCCGGATCCATTCGAGTCCGTGCTCGCCCAGCGGTAGCTGCCGGAACCACGGCGACAGGATTCCCATCGGGTGAGCGCCCGAGCACACGTCGTGGACGAAGCCGGGCAGGGTGAGCTCGGCCGTGCGTGTTCCACCGCCGATCGCATCGGCCGCTTCGAGGACGGCAACCGATGCGCCCTCGCGCGCGAGCGTGACGGCGGCCGCCAGCCCGTTCGGTCCGGCGCCGACGACGACTGCGTCGTATGTGCCGCCCAGCTCGCTCATCTCGATCCCGCCACGTCCCGGCCCCTTGCGGTCTATAACGAGGGGCAGGTGTGGGTGCCATCCATCCTCGTGCGACCTCATCGGCGGCGGGCGAGGCGGGATGACTCGTCCGTACAGTGACGATAGGGTGGCGCCGCCCGCAGGATTCCGGACGATGATGAGCGGCGAGGAAGACCTTCCCCCCTACGACATTCACATGATCCAGGCGCAGCCGTTCCCCGAGCGTATGCGGCTGATCTGCCGGACGTGGCTCTATCAGGTCAACGCGACGCCGATACCGATCTATCTGGCCTACGTCTTCAAGATCGTCCTGCTGTTCGTGGGAGGGTGGTGCTTGTTCTGCTCGTTCACGCCGGGGATGGGCTCGCCGCTGGCGATGGGGACGTGGGCGTTCACGCCGATCGCTTTCCAGAAGGCGGTCCTGTGGGCGCTCACCTACGAGGGGCTCGGCCTTGGTTGCTCGACCGGCCCGATGACGGGGCGCTTCATTCCGCCGATCGGAGGCGTTCTCCATTTCCTCCGGCCCGGCACGACCAAGCTGCCGCTGTTCCCGGGTGTGCCCGTGATCGGTGGCACGCGGCGCACGGGGCTCGACGTCGCGCTGTACGCCGCCATCTTCGGCCTGCTGTTCCGCGCGCTGGTCGCCCCCGAGATCACCGCCTCGTTGCTGCTGCCGATCGTGTTGCTGCCGCCGCTGCTCGGCGTGAGCGACAAGACGACCTTCCTGTGCGCGCGCGGAGAGCACTATTACACGGCTCTCGTCTGCCTCTGGTACGCCGGCGCGGTGGGCGGGGATGCGGGCACGGCCGGTGCGGTGTGGATCGCGGGCTGCAAGATGGTGTGGGTGGCGATCTGGTTCTGGGCGGCGACGTCGAAGCTCAATCGTCACTTTGCGTCGGTCATCTGCGTGATGCTGACCAACAGCCCGTTCGTGCCGGTTTGGTTCCACAAGAAGCTCTACAAGGCCTACCCCGACGATTTGAGGCCCTCGGCCCTGGCCTCGGGCATCGCGCACGTCGGAACCGTGGTCGAGTACACGTTCCCGATGGTGCTGCTGGCCAGCGGTGGCGGGCCGGCCACGCCCATCGCGCTTGCCGCGATGCTTTCGTTTCACCTGTTCATCGCCGGCAACTTTCCGATGGGTATGCCCGTGGAGTGGAACGTGGCGATGGTGTATGGCGGGTTCTTGCTGTTTGGCACCAACGGCGCGGTGCCGCTGGTCGTGCTCACCGGCGCTCCCTTGCTGCTCGCCTTCCTCGTCGTGATGCTGGTGGTCGTTCCGCTGTATGGAAACTTCGTGCCTTCGCGCGTGTCGTTCTTGATGTCGATGCGCTACTACGCCGGCAACTGGGCCTACAGTGTCTGGCTCTTCCGCAAGGGCAGCGAGAGGAAGCTCGACAAGCTGGTGAAGGCGGTGCCGCTGCTGCGCGATCAGCTGTCCCGGATCATCGACGACGAGGACATGATCGAGACCGCGATCGCCATGCAGCCTTCATTCCGCTTGATGCACCTGCACGGTCGCGTTCTGCACGGCCTTCTTCCGAAGGCGGTCGACAACATCGATGACTACGAGTGGATGGACGGCGAGATGGTGGCCGGCCTCTCGGTCGGCTGGAATTTCGGCGACGGCCACCTGCACGACCTGCAGCTTCTCGAAGCGATCCAGGAGCAGTGCGGCTTCGAGGAAGGCGAGCTCCGTGCGATCATGGTCGAGTCGCAGCCGCTGGGAGGCTCCCCGAACGCATGGAAGATCGCCGATGCGGCCTCGGGTGTAATCGCGGAGGGCGAGACGAAGGTCGCGGACTACGTCGACCTGCAGCCGTGGCCGACCGGCAAGCACGCGGAGGCTTTCTTCAAGGACGCCGCACGCGGCGCGTGACGGGCGCGAGAAGCGTAGGAGAGGCTCGATATGAAAGTCTGCGTAGTGGGCGCCGGCTACGTCGGTCTGGTAACGGGGGCGGGATTCGCGGAGACCGGCAACGACGTCGTCTGCCTGGATCTCGACGAGGCGCGGGTTGCCGCGCTCAACCGCGGCGAGACGCCGATTTCCGAGCCGGGACTCGAGCCCATGATCGCCCGCAACGTCGAGGGCGGGCGGCTCAGTTTCATCTCCGACGCCGCGCAGGCGATCGCCGATGCCGAGGTCATCTTCGTGGCCGTGGGCACGCCGCCGCGTGCCGATGGTGGGGCGAACCTGTCGGCGGTCGACGCGGTCGCGGAGACCGTCGCCAAGCTGAGTGAGCGCGAGTGCGTGCTGGTGTTGAAGAGCACCGTGCCTGTCGGCACCAACGCCCGGGTCCGCAATATCCTCGCCGATACTGTAGACAAGCCGATCCATGTCGTCTCCAATCCGGAATTCCTCAAGGAGGGGGACGCCGTCAACGATTTCATGCGGCCGGATCGGATCGTGGTCGGTTGCGAGGAGGACGACGATTTCGCGCGCGATCTCATGCGGCGGCTGTACCATCCGCTCTCGCTCAGCCAGGAGCGCATCGCCTGGATGGCACCGACCAGTGCCGAGATGACGAAGTACGTGGCCAACACGATGCTGGCCATGCGCATCTCGTTCATGAACGAGGTTGCCGCGCTGTGCGAGAAGGTCGGCGCCAACGTCAACGACGTCCGCGTCGGCGTAGGAACCGATTCACGGATCGGTAACAAGTTCCTGTACGCCGGCCCCGGTTACGGGGGGTCGTGCTTTCCGAAAGACGTGCTCGCGCTCGTCCACACGGCGCGAGAGCACGGCATCCCGCTCGAGCTCGCGCAGGCCACCGAGAACGTCAACCAGCGGCAGAAAGGCATCGTGCTGCGCAAGCTCAAGCAGCAGTTCGGTGGCGGCCTGCGCGGCAAGAAGATCGCGATCTGGGGGCTGGCCTTCAAGCCGCGTACGGACGACATCCGCGAGTCACCGGCGCTGACGCTGATCGACGGGCTGATGGCCGAAGGTGCGCGTGTTTCGGCGCACGACCCGGAAGCGGGGCCGGCGGCGCGAGAACGATTCGGCAAGGCGATCGACGTCGGTGACGACCAGTACGCGGCGGTCGAGGCGGCCGATGCGCTCGTGTTGATGACCGAGTGGCGTCAGTACCAGAACCCCGACTTCGAGCGCGTGAAGAAAGCGCTGGCCCGCCCCGTGCTGCTCGACGCGCGCAACATCTGGTCGACCTACGGGCTCGGACGCCAGGGCTTCACCTACGTCGGAATCGGCGTGCCGCTGGCATAGTCTCGTCCCATCTCGGGACCGGAGCGAGATCGGCTCGATCCATCACGGCCCCCGGCCCCCCCTGCCGCGGCGCCCTTCGAGCGGCGTCGCCCCACTCGAAGCGGGCTGTCCTGGCCGCTGTCCGCTCGGAAGGTGCTACCCTCCCGCGACCCCGTATTTCCAAGGTTTCCGTCCATCCTCGCGCGCGCCTCGAGACGCCCGGCGAGCGGCGTGGTCGCCGTGAACAGAGGACCGGCCCGTCGAGTTACGTGCCCATGCGCACGAGGACTGCGCTAGACTGGTCGGTAGTGGGAGCACTCCGTTGCAGGCGGCGGGCGAGACGTCTCGTCATCGTACTCACGGCGGCGATCTGGACGATCGGTCCGTGGGTGCCGGCGGCTGTCTGTGCGGCGACCCATCTCGCTGCTGCCGAGCAGGCCGTCGCGACGCCCGACTGCCACGGGCACCACGAGGCGTCCGCGACAGACGCACCCGCCACCGACGCATCCGCCCCCGAGCGCCACGCTTCGGGTTGCTGCAGCGACTTCACCGAGAACTGCTGTCTCGAGGCTGCGCACATTGACGGAGCGCCGAGCTTCGGGAAGTCGCTCGACGCTCCGGTTCAGCTCGCCCTGGTTGCGGTGCTACCCGTCACGGCGTTCCACGTTCCCGCCTGCAGCGCGTTGCCGACTGCTCACGAGCGAGCGCGTGGCAGCACGCACGTGCCCTCTCCATTCCCGCTGCGCCTCTGATCCCTCAGCACGTCTGACGCGGCCGCTGTTCCGACACCGGCCGCACGGTGGTCGTACTGCGCGGAGCCGTCCGCGAGTACGCAATGACGCTCGTTCGCGAGCGTACGTGACGAGAGGATCGAGCATGAGACAAACTAAACCGCTCTACATGGCCGCTGCTCTGAGCGCGGCAATGCTGGCAACGTTCGCCGTTTCGGCGCCCACGATTGCCGCGCAGGACGGAGGCGCTCCGGACGAGTTCGCCGGCATGCGCACGCTAAAGCGCGAGGTGCTGGTTCGCGCCGTCCTCGATCGAAATCCGACGATCGAAGCTGCCCGTGCCGCGTGGCGAGCGGCCGAGGCGCGTCCGGCGCAGGCCGGCGCGTTCGAGGATCCGATGCTCTCGTACGCGCTGGCCCCGGGCAGTATCGGATCGAGTGACGTCCGCTACGGGCAGGTCATCGATTTCAGTCAGCGCCTGCCGTTCCCCGGTAAGCGCGGACTGCGCGCGGCCGTCGAGGCGGCCGAAGCGCGCGCCGAGCACGGCGGGTACCGGGCCGTGCAGCTCGACACCGCGCTCATCGCATCGCTGCTGTACGACGACTACTGGACGGTCGAGCGCGCCCTGGAGGTCAATGCCGAACACGTCGCGCTGCTCGCCGAGCTCATGGAGTCGGCGAAGAGCCACTACGCCACCGGGCATGCGTCGCAGTACGCGCTGGTGCGCGTCGAGGTGGAGCAGGCGCACGTCGAGCACGGCCGGGTCGTGCTGAGGACCGAGCGGGACGTCATCGTGGCGCGGCTGAACGCTCTGTTGCATCGAAAAGCTTCCGAGAAGCTTCCGCCGCCGGCGAGGGCGCTCATCGCGGCCGAGCTGGTCGAGATTGGGCGCGACGAGGTGCTGGAAACTGCGCTCGCGGCGCGGCCGGAGGTGGTCGCGGCCGAGGCGCGCGTGGAGGGAGCCGAATCGGCGGTATCGCTGGCGCGGCGCGAGTACTTCCCCGACTTCGCCGTCGGCGTTTCCTACAACACCATGTGGAACGAGCCCGAGCATCGTACGATGGCGGGCCTGTCGATCAACGTTCCGCTGCAACTCGGCCGCCGGCGCGCGGCGCTCGACGAGGCCGAGGCCGATCTGCTTCGTCGTCGCAGCGAGCGCGCTGCACTGACCGACCGGGTCGCCTCCGAGATCGAGACGGCGCGGCGGCGGCTGAGCGAGGCCGAGCACGTG
>SPBQ01000442.1 GCA_004525875.1 Myxococcales bacterium | reverse complement strand
CGCTCTCGACGACGGCGGCAGCTCAGCGCCGGTCTACGAGCAGCTCGGGCAAACGAACGATACGTCCGACGCGCCCGTGGCCACGCGCAGCAGCTGCAACGCGTCGCTGGCGGAGACGGGGGTGAGGCCGCCGCTGCTGTCCACGTCACACACGCACGCGTCGCAGCTGCCGATGCCGACGGCCGTGCGCAGCGCGATCAGTGCATCGGTCGCCGAGCTCGCCGTCGAGTCGTCGGGGTCGCCGCACTCGACCATCGTGCAGTCCGAGCGGCAGTATCGTCCCGCAGCCCACTCGGTGTCGCCGTCGTCGCACGCTTCACCGGCCGAGAGGAGGCCGTCGCCGCAGATCGGCTCGCCGGCCAGCGTCGTCGTGGTCGTCTCGTGGTGATGCTCGTTGGTGAGCAGGAGCGTGTACTCGGCTGAGTCGAGGTAGAAGGGCGCGCTGCTCGTGATCTTGAGCGTAACGAAGAAATCGTCCTCGACGCCTTCGGCGACCTCGACCCGGTAGGTGGTATGGGCGTGGAACGGGCTGAACCCGAGACGGATGATCTGACCGGGCGTGTCCAGGATCACGCTGCCGAACGCGAGCGAAACCTCGTCACTGAGATCGACGATCTCGAGCGTGAGTGGGATCGCGTTGTCGATGAAGAACAGCCCTTCCAGGGGTTGTTCCTGTTCAGCGACGATGTCCGGCGTGGTGGCGGTGTACAGGCACTGACCGGCCGTACAGACCCCCTCCTCGACCAGAATCGGATCGTCGAACGGGTAGTCGACGACGATCGTGCCGCTGCCGTCCTCGGTCGAGTAGAGGAACATCTCCCCGTGGTCTTCGTGAGCCACGCAGGGCCGTGACAACGCCAGCAAGACGAGGAGCGGTAGAGCGAGAAGTGTTCCGTGACCGCGCATCGATGTGCGCGACTCATGTTTGGTGAATGTCATGTCCATGTTTCCTTCGATTCCTCTTCGGTGATGAGCGTCGCGCTCAGAAGTGCCAGACCCACGCTGCGCGCAGCCGGTAGTCGGGCACGAGTTGAAGCTCGGTCGTGTTCTGGATCAACGGGAACGCAACGCCGACGTCGGCGTGCGAACGCGTCGAGTACGAGAACGTCAGGCGAGGGCCGAGGTAGAGTGCGGTGATGGCCGTATCGTCGAGGCGCACGCCGGCCTGTGTGTCCTTTCCCTTGCTCTCGCCGAGGAACCAGGCCTGCAACGCGAGCGTGTAGTTGTGGTTGAGCAGCAGGTAGGCGCCCGGACCGCCCTCCCACTGGAGATCGTTGGCGAAGGTGTAGTCGAAGTCGCCTTCGGTGCGCATCATGTACTGGATGGCACCGCTGAAGAACGCTCTTCGGTACGTCGTGAAGCTGCTCGCGCCGACGAACGCATCGAAGGACCCGGTCCCGAGCGTCAGGTCGTGGCCGTGGACGCCGCTGATCGCGCCGCCGGGTCCGTCGTGACGGGGAAGGTCCTTGGGTCCGGGATGGCGATCGAAGCGCAGGGCGGTGGTGCCCTCGTCGGCCTCTTCTCCCTCGACCTCCACGCTCTCCTCGCCGAGTCGGTCGGTGTTGCCTGTGGGGAACTTGACGCCGAGCATGAGATCGAGATTGATGATGCTCCGCGGTACCACGCGCTGGATGAGACTGTAGCGGCCGGCCAGTGAGACGTCGCCGATGCCGGTCTCGTCGTCGGTCTCGGTGCCGGTCAGCGTCGCACGCCGGAAGTGACGCGAAATGAGCGGCACATTGAACTGGAAATGGAGTCGCGGGTTTACCGTGTAGCCGAGCACGAACTGCGTGATCGAGCTGTCGATCTTCTCGTCGTCGAAGTTCGGGATCTGCTCACCGTCGAGCTGCAGCGTGGTGAAGCTCGTGAACTGCTGAGCGATCGCAATGAAGGGGCCGCGTGCCTGCTCCTGCTTGGTCGTTCCAATGTAGATCGAGCAGACGTCGCAGGCCGTCGCCGACCGGACACCGACGACCGAGGCGCTCCCCAGCACTGTCAGCAGCGCGAGTGCTGCGGCGCGGAGTCGCTGTCTTGTTCGCCCGCTCGACATGTGCGGCAGTGCGTCCTCCTCGATTCGAGGGACGGTGACGTGGCGTGCGCGCACGGGTCCGCGCATGCCACGACGGCTTGGTCACAGGGAACGACCACGGGATGCGGTGTCGTACACCGACCCATGGGCTCTCTTGAAGTTCGTCCACGACGCCGTGATGGACGTCCCGCATGAGCACGCGCGGTCGAGCGCCGGTCGTCTCTTCTCGAGACGAGGCCCGGGCGAACCTAGGCGGCCCGGTACGCGAGCGTACGGGGCGTCGGACGAACTGATCTCAGGAGTTGTGGGCGGAGATCGGGGGAGGGGAATCGGGCGGTGCGTTCGCACTGACGTGCGCAGGGAGCGGTAGGTCGATTCGCGTGACGACCATCACAGGCGTGATGGTCGTCACGGCAGCGAGCCGTGCGGGATCGACGTTGAGAATGAGCATGGCGGCGTCGTGTCCGCAGGGACAGCGTCCGCTCGTGAGCTCGACCTGGCGGTGGCACTTGCAATCGGGCTTTGCCGCCGCCTTCGCGTCGCTCGCGGCATTGCCGTGGCAACCGACTTTTCGAGCTAATTTCTTCTGACAGCAGGGCTTCACATCCATCCAGGCCGACGCGACCATGACGCAGGGGCCGAGCGGCACCCAGAGGGCGAACGTGGCGATGAGGGTGAAGCGGGTGAGCCGGAGGAGTCGCTCTCGAGGAGTGCTGCGCGCGGCCTTCGGCCGCTGTCGGGATACGCTGCGCATACTGTCTGGTGCAGGCAGGGCTGCCTGCCTCCCCCCGCTGACTCGCTGGAAAAGTAGCACCGCTGTGCGCGAAAAGGCAACGCGGCGCGATCGATTCAGCCGCAAGGGTTCCGACGGATCGCGTCCCCGGCTCCGTTTCCTTCCCGAGCACGGCTGCTCGGAAGGGGGTGACGGTGAGCGCTACGCGGTCGGACGCTCGCCTGAACGGAGCTCCAGGCCGTAGGCTCGACGGTCGTCGACGTCCGTCGCTACGACCCGCTAGGT
>SPBQ01000541.1 GCA_004525875.1 Myxococcales bacterium | reverse complement strand
CGTATATCCCGATCGAGACGATCGGCCCCGCCCTATACGTCCTGCGCATGCTGCAGGGCATCTCCTTCACCTGCGCCTTCACCGGCGCACAGACGCTCGCAGTGCTGTTCGCTCCGCTCTCGAGGCGGGCCGCGGCGATCGGCTGGTTCGGGATCTCGACGATCCTCACGCACGCGATCAGCCCGCTGCTCGGCGAGGAGATCATCCGCCGTTGGGGATTCGACGCGATGTTCGCGACGGGTGCACTGCTGAGCCTGGTAGCGTTCGCGGTCTCGTGCACGCTGCCGCGACCGCCGGAGCTGGCGGGTCACGACGACTCGTCGGCGCCCGATCCGAATCACGCTCGCCGAGCGGTGATGACGGCGTCGCTTGCGATGGTCTGCTACGGCGTCGGCTTCGGAGCCGCGCAGACATTCGTGCCGGTGCTCATGGAGCGCCTTGATCTCGGCCGCGTCGGCGTATTCTTCGCGTGCTGGAGCGTGTCGGCGGTGAGCGTGCGAGTCCTGCTCGGCGGCGCGTCCGACCGCTTCGGGCGCCGCAATGTCATCCTGCCGGCAATGGCCGCGATGAGCCTGGCCGTTCTGATGCTCGTGTTCGCACGATCAACGACCGGCATGATTCTCGTCGGGCTCACATTCGGCAGTGCCCAGGGACTCCTGTACCCGACCATGAACGCACTCGTTGCCGACTGGAGCAGCCCCCACAACATCGGCCGGACGCAGTCGTTGTTCAGCGGATCCTACAGCCTGGGCATAGCCGGCTGCGCATTCTTCTTCGGTACGATCGTCGAGCAGTACGGATTCGGCACGATGTATGTGATCGCGTTCGCGATCACGCTCGTCGGAATGGTCACGTTCCTCATGGGTCCGCGCGATGAGCTCGGTGACGCGCGTCACGAGAAGAAGTCCTCGACGTCGGTGCTCACCACCGAAAGCGTCAAGAGCTGCCCCTCACGGTAGACGTCGACGTTCACGACCTCGCCGGGGTCGTGCGTCCAGATCGTCTCGTAGAGACCCGCGCGGCTCTCCACGGGCTCAGCATCGACACGCATGATCAGATCGCCAGACTCGAGACCGGCCAGATCGCCTGGGCTTCCCGGCACGAGACCCGCCACGACCGTCCTGTCGGCAAGCGCGTAGCAGAACATCCCCAGCCACGCGCGCGGCGCCCGCGAGACCCGCCGTCCGTGCTCGAGGAGCTCCTCGGCGTGTTCGTAGAAGTTCTCGGCGGGGATCGCGAGCGTGGCACGGCCGACGTTGCCGAGGTTGAGCGACACGACGCCGGTCAGCTGACCGAGTCGGTTGCATACCGGACCACCGCCCAGGCCCGGATTCGGGCACGTCAGCCACAGAGCTCGTTCGAGCCGGTATTCCCAGTAGGCATCGAACGCATCCACGGCGGTAACAACACCGCTCGCCGTCCGCCGCTCGTTATCGCCTGCGCTCGCCACCACGCAGACATCGTCGCCGGGGGCGAGGCGGTCGGAGCCGCCGGGCATCAGCGGCGGCACGTCCGTCATATCGGCTCGAAGCAACGCGACGCCGGTCGCGAAGTCCTGGGCCACTACGCGCGCCGCATGGCGGCGCCCCTCGATGTCGACGACGCGTACCTTGCTGGCGCCGAGCACGATGTAGTTGACGGTGAGAACGAGACCGTGCGTGTCCACCACGCTGCCGGAACCGAAGCGAGCGGTGCCCAGGACACCGGCGGAAGGGTGCGACTGCGGGATCTCGGCCGCGACGGTCACGCTGGAACGCGACACGCGATGTAAGAGCTCGACGGCGGCGTCCACGCGAGCCGACCGTAATTGGCGATGTGGACAGGTTCAACCGGAACAAGCGGTTCAACTCGGGGCGTGTCCGCGCTAGAGAGGGGGCTTGCTGGCTCCCTGGGATCTCTTCGCACGCCATAGTGACCGGCCGTTCGGGTATCTGCTCGATCGCGCCGGCACCGACATGTGGTCGTTCGCGGGCTCCGATCCCGGCGCTCAGCTGCGCGTGTACGACGACGGCCGTGCCTACCGAGGCGATCGTGAAGGCTGGCGTGAGCTCGACGACGGCCCGCTCGAGGCGATCGACGCGTTCGTGAACGAGGGCGAGGCCAATGTGCGCGCCGAGCCGTTCGCCGATGATCTTGTGCTACCACGCACGGTGGGATAT
>SPBQ01000349.1 GCA_004525875.1 Myxococcales bacterium | reverse complement strand
TTCAAAAATCATGTTCACGCATGGCATCCGCGTGAGAGCTTGCGAGTATTCGGAATCGAGGTGGGGCCTGCAGTCGCCGCTGTGCGATTGGCACCGCGGTTGCAGTTAGGTCCGCACACGCCTCGGAGGCGAATAACCAACACTCACGGACTCAAGGAGAGAATCCAATGAACACGATCAAGAATTTCTGTAATGACGAGCAGGGCGCTTCGATGGCTGAGTACGCGATGCTTCTCGCACTCATCGCCGTAGCGACGATCGGCGCGGTGACCGCGCTTCGCGATCAGATCATCTCTGTCTTCGAGGCATCGGCGTCGACCCTCGGCAGCGCTTCCTAAGTCCCGCTGCACCTGGAAGCTTCGGAGGAAGGCTCGCATCGGCCGTCCCTGACGGTGCGGGCCATCTTCGAAGCTTCAACAAACGGTTCCGTCGGCTCTTCGTCGCCGGGACCGTAAACCCGCGAACGCTCGAGGCCCCCGGCTAGCGCCGGCGGGCCGCGGTGCGCGGCCGGAGTCGAGCCATGCACGAGAGCAGAGTCACGGCCGTTCCGGCCGACAGAACCGACAGGCTGCGCCGACTACAGGCGCTGTTTCTCGAGGATGCTCTCGGGGAGGTGGCGGAGCTCGGCCGGATCCTCGCGGCGGCGTCCATCACGGCGCCTCCCGAGGCCGACGACGGCCGAGCGCGCAAGATCGCTCACGATCTGCGTGGCACGGGCGGATCGTACGGCTTCGCGGCCGTCAGCGAGGCAGCCGCGGTTCTCGAAGACTCCCTGCTCGCCGGTTGGTCAGGCGCTCGTCTGGAGTCGCTCGCTCGCGAGCTGGCCGTCGCTGTGTACGACGCGCATCGCTCGTTCCAGGCACGAACGGAGGGGGGATGCGCATGAGGGAGCCTTCGACCGAGAAGGTCCTCCTCGTCGACGACGATCCCAAACTGCTGCGGCTGGTGGAGTTTTACCTGAGTTCGGAGGGCTTCGAGACGATCAGTGCCGCGACCGGCGCCGAGGCGCTGGAGATGATGCGGACCGAGAGCCCGGCTGCGGTCGTCCTGGACCTTGTTCTTCCCGACATCAGCGGTACCGAGCTCCTCGCCGAGTTCCAGAAGAACCATCCGACCATTCCCGTCGTCGTCCTCACCGCGAAGACCGACGTCGAGGAAGTCGTCGACTGCATGCGACTCGGCGCCGTCGACTACGTACAGAAGCCGTTCGACGGGACGCGACTCGTCACTTGCGTTCGCAACGCGAGCTGCCAGGGGCGTTTGCTCGAGCGCGTCGAGTCGCTGAGCTCTCGGCTGCGCGAGCGCGAGGGGTTCGGATCGATTCTCGGCCGCTCTCGCGCGATCCGGCGAACCATCCATCTCCTCGAGCGCGCCGCCTCGAGTGACGTCACGCTGTTGCTGCAGGGTGAGAGCGGCACTGGCAAGGAAGTCGCGGCTCGCGCCGTCCACACCGAGAGTGCGCGCAGTGAGAAGCCTTTCGTTGTCGTCAACTGCGGCGCGATTCCCGAGGGGCTGATCGAGAGCGAGCTGTTCGGACACGAACGAGGTTCCTTCACCGGCGCCACCGGCACGCGTGTGGGATGCTTCGAGCAGGCCGACACCGGTACGATCTTCCTCGACGAGATCGGTGAGCTGCGTGCCGACCTGCAGGTCAAGCTCTTGCGCGTGTTGCAGGAACGTCAGGTCCAGCGCGTAGGCGGTAGCACGACGAAGAACGTCGACGTGCGCGTGATCGCCGCCACCAACCGCGATCTCAAGGCAGAGGTCGCGGTCAAGAACTTCCGCGAGGACCTCTACTACCGGCTGGCGGTCTTCCCCGTCTCGCTGCCCGCGCTGCGAGAGCGCGAAAGCGATCTCGCGTTGCTGGCGCGCGCCTTCGTCGAGCGCTTCGCGAAGCACGACGGCAAGCGGATCTCGGGCTTCACGCCCGAGGCGCAGCGCGTCCTCGAGAGCTATGCTTGGCCGGGCAATGTGCGCGAGCTCGAGAACGTCGTCGAGCGCGCCGTTATTCTCGAGGATGGCCCCAGTGTTTCGGCCCAGAGTCTGCCGGACGAGATCGTCCTCGCGTTTCGCGCCGCGCAGGAAGAAGCGTCCTGTCCGCAGCCGGCCGCGGTGGGGAGCGCCGTTGTCGCCGACGCGCCGTCGCCGCTGGCGAATCCATGCGGCTTCGAGAACGAGCTGGTGAGCGATTCGGGCGAGATCGTCCCGTTCGAGGAAGAAGAGCGCCGGATCATCCTGCGGGCGCTGGAGCTCACCCGCTGGAATGTCCAGGAGGCCTCGAGGCGGCTCGGCATCGGCCGGGCGACCATCTACCGCAAGATCGAGCGATACGGCTTGCGCGCCACAGAGGGGCGGCCGCTCTGAGGCGAGAGGGGCAATGCTTCGCCGCAAGAAGAAGGAATCCTTCGAGGCTCGCCGGCAGCGTCTCGCCAAGAGCGACGCGTACCGCGCCCTTTTCGAGCACCTTCCCGACTGCCTGCTGATCTACGACCAGGAGGCTCGTGTCGTCGACGCGACCGTGGGCGCGCTCGAGCTGTTCGGTTACACGCGCTCCGAGCTCGGTGAGGTCGAGCTCTGCGACCTGTATCCGCAGGACGGAGGCCGTTCGCTGCGCGAGGCGCTCAAGAGCGTCTTCGGCAACCGTGTCGGGCGCTTCGAAATCCAGTGTCGCAAGAAGAACGGCGAGATATTCCCGGCCGAGATCTCGGCCAGCCGCTGTCAGGCCGGCGGCGAGAGCATGATCCAGGTCGTCGTGCGCGACGTCGGGCAGACCGTACGGATCGTTCGTTGTCTGCGCGAGAACGACGAGATCACGCGCTCGATCCTGAACTGCGCGCTCGACGCCATAATCAGCGTCGACGTCACGGGTGACGTGCTCGAATTCAACCCGGCGGCCGAGAAGATGTTCGAATACTCGCGCGCCGAGGCTGTCGGCTGCGCAGCGGCCGATCTGATCGTGCCCCACGGGCTGCGCGAACAGTACCACGCCGTGCTGCGGCGCTGCGTCGCCGGCAAGGGCGAGGATTGGCTCGGACGCCGTATCGAGAGCCTGGCGATGCGTCGCAACGGGCGCGTCTTCCCCGTGGAGCTTCGCATCGGCCGCGTGCGTCGTGGTGAGACGCAGACCTTCACCGCCTACCTGAGTGACATCTCCGAGCGCAAGGAGGCCGTCTCCCGGCTGGCCGAGGAGAAGGACAAGCTGTCGGCGATCCTGTCGGCCACCAGCGACGGCATGGTTCTGCTCGACGGCAGCGGCAGTGTTCTGTACGCGAACCGGTCGTTCGAGGAGATGCTCGGTTGCAGCGCGGAGGTGATCTGCGGTTCGCCGGCCGCGGACCTCGGCGCGCGCCTCATGCGGCTAGATCCCGATCCGGCAGACGCCTTCGCGTTCGCTCTCGGAGTGGGCGATGCCGCGCGGGCGACCGAGCAGCCGTTGTTTCGCCGGTGCCGTATCTCCGGCGACGTCAAGCGCACGCTGCGCGTATCTTGGCTGGCGCTGGGGGCGGAGACCGACGGGCGCTACGGGCGGCTGGCGGTGTTTCGCGACGTCACCTGGGAAGACGAGGCCCACCGCGCCAAGGACGATCTGATCGGCAACGTGTCGCATGAGCTACGCACGCCACTGACGTCGATCCAGGGTTTCGTGCAGCTCATGTCCGAGGAGAAGGCGGGCCCGATCTCGGCCAAGCAGCACAAGGTGCTTGGCATCATCGGCGAGAATGTCGAGCGGCTGAAGCAGCTGGTCGGCGATCTGCTCGACGTGGATCGTGTCGCGACGGCCTCGCTCAGTGCCGAAGCGTTCGAGCTCGACGGTCTGCTCCGTG
>SPBQ01000422.1 GCA_004525875.1 Myxococcales bacterium | reverse complement strand
GTGTGAGAGTGGACTGCTGGTGCCGCTTTCTGATTACGGAACGGATGGAGCCTCGGTGATGTACAAGGCGTGGGCGTGCATCAATCCGCGTTGCGGTTTCCAGCTACGCGTCGACAAGGGTCAGGTCACCTACGGCAAGCGGATCGATCCACCGCAGTAGCCGAAGCTTCCCGACCGCGGCCGCCCGCTTGCACCTACAGTCCGCCTACTCGATCATCGCGTCCCGCGGGCGTGATCCGTCCAGCTATCCGGAGGCTTCCAAGCACCCATGTCGAACGAACCAAAGTCCAAGAACATCGTATGGCACGACAGCACCGTCTCGAAGGACGAGCGCGAGTCCATCAACGGCCACCGCGGCTGTACGGTATGGCTGACCGGTCTGTCCGGATCGGGCAAGTCGACCGTCGCGAACCTGCTAGAGAAGGCCCTGTGGGAGCGCGGCGTGCGAGCCTTCGTGCTCGACGGCGACAACGTCCGTCACGGCCTGAACAAAGATCTCGGCTTCAGCCCCGCAGACCGCACCGAGAACATTCGCCGCATCGGCGAGGTCGCCGCCCTGTTCACCGAGGCTGGCGTGGTCAACGCCACCGCCTTCATCTCGCCCTACCGCGAGGATCGAAATCTTGTGCGCAAGATCATGAAGGACGGCGACTTCATCGAAGTCCTGGTTGAGTGCGACCTCGACGAGTGCGAGCGTCGCGATCCAAAAGGGCTGTACAAGAAGGCGCGCGCCGGCGAGATTCCCGAGTTCACGGGCATCTCCGCGCCGTACGAAGCGCCGGACAACCCGGAATTGACCATCAACACGACCAAGCAGACACCCGAGGAAAGTCTCGGCGAGATCCTCGCCTACCTCGAGTCGAAGAGCTACATCCCCTCGGCCTGAGTCGCGCTCAGCGATGGTCCGCCGGTGGCCTCCGGTCTCCGAGGGGTCGCGGGCATTCGTGGGTCACTCCGGCGTCACATAGGCTGCCGTGATGCCGCCATCGACGACGAACTCCGTTCCCGTGACGAACGACGATTCGTCCGAAGCGAGGAACAGCGCCGCGTTCGCGATCTCATCGCTCTCACCCAGCCGCCCCATCGGGATGTGAATCAGGCGCCGCTGCTTGGCAGCCTCGTCCTTGAAGAGCCCCGCGATGAGCTCGGTGTTGAGCGGGCCGGGACAGAGAGCGTTGGCCCGGATTCGGCTGCGGGCGAACTCCACCGCGATCTCACGCGTCAGCGCGAGCACGCCTCCTTTGCTCGCGGTGTAGGCGCACTGCGAGACCGCGGCCCCCATCAACGCCACCAGCGACGAGGTGTTGATCAGCGAGCCGCCGCCGGCGCGCTGCATCGCGGGAATCCCGTACTTGCACCCGAAGAACACGCCCTTGAGGTTGACGTTCATCACTCGATCCCAGACCGCCTCGCTGGTGTCGAGTACCGAGACGTCGTCATCATGGAAGATACCCGCGTTGTTGAACACGACATTGACAGGACCGAGTTCGCGCTCGGCGTACGCCACCATGGCCTTGACCTCGGCCTCGACCGAGACGTCGACCCGAAACGATCGCGCACCCTCCCCCGCCGCCTCGGCGACGGCTTGCGCGCCGGCCTCGTCACGATCGGCAACCAGCACGCGCGCGCCCTCCCGCGCGAACACGTGCGAGGTTGCCCGGCCCACTCCGCCGGCGCCGCCCGTGACGATCGCCGTCTTTCCTTCGAGCCTCATGCTTGCTTCCCTCCTTTCCAGTCGTGAATCGCTGCGGCGAATCCGTCGAACAGGGCCGCCTGTCGCACGTTACTCTCCGCATTGAGCTCGGGGTGCCATTGCACGGCGCAGAGCCAGTGCTCGGCGCCGTCCTCCAGCTCGATCGCTTCCGGCACTCCATCGGGCGCCCGCGCCACCACGCGTAGCCCCTCGCCCAGCTGGTCGACGCACTGATGATGCCAGGACACGACGTCCAGGGCCCCACCGTTCGTGAGGTCCGCCAGCCGCGATGCCTTCTCGATGTCGACGCCGTGAGGAATCGGCTCGCGCGGCGGGGCGCGGTGCGCGATGGTCTCGCCGAAGCGCTCGGGAACGTGCGGCACGAGCGAGCCTCCGCGATGAAGATTCACGACCTGCAGACCCCGGCAGATCGCGAGCACCGGCTTCGCGTCGGCGAGAGCAGCGCCGTAAAGGGCAAGCTCGAAGTCGTCGCGCACTCGATCGACCATGTACGTCGTCTCATGCGTGCCGGCGCCGTACAGCCTCGGGTCGATATCACCGCCGCCGGCGAGCACCAGACCGTCGAGGCGTTCGAGGCAGGCGCCGGCATCCCCACCGGTCAGCAGCACGGCTTCGAGCCCGGCGGCGCGGATACAGTCGAGGTACTGGCACGGCAGCGTGTAGTTTCGCTGCTCGCTCGTCGGTGGCGTGTAGCTCGTGACGCCGACCACGAGGCGGGCGAGACGGGCGGGGCTCTCGGAGGTAGCCGGCACGCTCAGACGCGCTCGAGATAGCGCCTGCGCTCCCAGCCCGTGACCGCTCGGCGGAACTTCCGCAGCTCCACCTCCGCGAAGTGCACGTAGTGCTCGACGACGGCCTCGCCAAGCGAGGCGCGCATGAAGGCGCTTTCGCGAAAAGCCTCGAGCGATTCCTCGAGAGTGGAGGCCACGTGCGGAAGCTCGGAAGCCGCGTAGGCGTCGCCCTCGAAGCGGGGCGGCGGAGATTTCGCTGCCGCAATACCGTCGAGGCCGGCCGCGAGCGTCACCGCCATCGCCAGGTACGGGTTCGCGTCGGCCCCTGGGATGCGACACTCCACGCGCAGCCCCGGTCCACGGCCCACGACCCGAAAGCCGGCCGTACGGTTGTCGTAGGACCAGGCAACGGCCGTCGGGGCAAAAGTCCCCGCCACATAGCGTTTGTAGGAGTTGACGTTCGGCGCAAAGAACAGGGCGCACTCGCGCGCGTGATCGATGAGTCCCGCCAGGTAGTGGTAGAACAGCTCGGAGGGCGCCGTACGGGTCCCAGGCAACGGCTCTCCGGTGCCGGCAAACAGCGCGGCACCGGTCTGTGCGTCCCACAGGCTGGAGTGCAGGTGCATGCTGTTGCCGGCCAGCGACTCGTCGATCTTGGCCATGAACGTGAGCGCATAGCCTTCTTGCATCGCGATCTCCTTGGCCGCGTGCTTGTAGAT
>SPBQ01000424.1 GCA_004525875.1 Myxococcales bacterium | reverse complement strand
TGTCCGCCGATCGGAGGATCATCGGCGTCGGCCGGCCTCGTCATCGCGGCGAAACCGACAGCATGCCGCAGCCGGCGAATCGAGCACAACGTATGCCGGATCGTAAGAGATACGCTCGCGTCGCGTCCCCGGGCGGCCTGGAGCCGACGGCGCTGTCACGGAAACAGGAGAACGAGCGCTTCCGCAAGCTGGCCGAGCGGGTCAGGCTGATCCCCTGGGAAGCCGACGCCTGCACCTGGCGCTTCACGTACGTCGGACCGCAGGCGGCCGACATCCTCGGTTACCCGCCGCAGAATTGGTACGACCCCAGCTTCTGGGTGGAGCACATCCATCCGGACGACCGGATCTGGACGATCGATTTCTGCGAGTTGCACAGCGCGGTCGATGACGATTACGAATTCGAGTACAGGATGCTTGCCGCCGACGGCCGCATCGTCTGGCTCCACGATATCGTCAACGTCGTTCGTGACAGCTCCGGTCCGCAGTTGCTGCGGGGCATGATGATCGACATCACCGAGCGCAAGCAGGCCGAAGAGGCCCAGCGCTTCCTGGTACACGAGCTCGACCACCGCGTGAAGAACACGCTCGCTCTGGTTCAGTCGATCGCCGATCAAACCTTGATATCGGCCTCCACGCTGGGCGAGTTCGGCCGTGACTTCCGTGACCGCATCAGCGCTCTCTCGCTCATGCACGCGTTGATCCGCAAGCACAGCATCGATGGGCTGAGCTTTGCCACACTGGTCTCCATTGCGGTATCCCCATTTCACCGCGACGGAAACCAGCTCGTCGCTGACGGAGAGACCGTGCGGATATCCGTCCACGCGGTACGCACGGTCGGTATGGTTCTGCACGAGCTCGCGACCAACGCAGCGAAATACGGGGCTCTTTCCGTAGCCGGCGGCCAGGTCAAGATTGGATGGCGGTTGGCGGAGGACGACGCGGATCGTTGGCTTCGCGTGATCTGGGACGAGACCGGTGGACCGACGGTCGGCAAGCCCACACGCCGCGGGTTCGGAACGACGCTGATCGAGCAGTCGGTCCCCTACGAGCTCGACGGCGAGGTCCAGCTGGAGTTCGCGCCGGCCGGCGTTCACTGCGAGCTCGCGTTCCCAATTCGCGAGCAACCGGCGGGCTTCTGAGCCGGCCGGCTCGATTACTCGCCGACCGGGGACAGGTTCTCGAGCAGCCGCTGCTGCTCCTGGATGAGCGTCTCGAGACGCGCAATCTTGCGCTCCAGCGTCTGACCGACAGCACCAAGCGAGATCAGGATGATCGCCCAGCCGAACACAATCATTGCCGACATTTTCTTACCCCCCTTCGTTCCATGGCCCCCAATCGAGGTTCCGGCCCGATCCGCAATTGTAACCGATGGCGGTCCGTCGTGTGCCACTGCCTTCGGGTGAGTACGGAGCGTTGAACCTACACGCGGACGGCGTCATCATTCGCCGATTACCATGGATGTCGTGGAACCCCCGAGTCGAGAGCGGTCGGACTTCGAGACCGCGGGTATGCCCGAGAAGTCGAAACGCATGGCATTTGCGGGCCTGACGGTCGCGCTCTCGGTGCTGCTCATCACCGGTGCAATCGGATTGTGGGCGGCTCCCGCCGACGCCACGCGCGTGCAGACGCCGACGCGCGATAACCTCATCCGCCTGTATCACCTCGAGCCGTACATCGCCTACTTCACCTCTCATCCCTACGGAGTTGGGGCCGGGCGCGTTCCCGCCGACTACATCAAGGCGCTGATACTATCCGAGTCGGCCGTCGACAAGTTCGCGCAGTCGACGATGGGCGCTCGCGGCCTCACGCAGATACTTCCCTCCACCGGCCGCAAGGCCGGGTCGCGGATCGCCGCAGCGGGTCACGACTTCCGCTACGTTGACGAGCGCGCTCTCGCCGACCTGAACCCGGACCTGCTCTACGATCCGGCAGTCAACATCCTGATCGCGTGCTACCTGAACGCGATCTACAGCCACCAGTACGACGGTCGGATCGATCTCATGGCGGCTGCGTGGAACGCCGGCCCCGATGCGGTCGTGCGCCACGGCAACCGGGTGCCTCCCTACGACGAGACGCGCACGTTCGTCGATCGCGTTCTCGGCTACATGGCATACTTCGACCAGCAGAAATCGAGCTAAGAGGTTCCTCATGCAATGCCCGTCAACCCGACTCTCCTGTGTAGCCGCCCTGGTGTGTACGGCCTTGTTCCTGGCCGGTCCCCCGGCGTTCGCTGCAGGATCGAGCGAGCCGTCCGTGCGCGGGGATTCCGACTCCGACGGCTCTCCCGCCCTCCAGCTGTACACAGAGGCGGTCAGCGCGATCTCGCACGAGAAGTACCAGGAAGCCGTCGAACTGCTGAAGCGCGCGGATCAGGAACAACCTGACAATCCGGACGTGCTCAACATGCTGGCGTACTCCTACCGCAAGCTCGGCAATCTCGATGAAGCTTTCTCGCTCTACGGACGCGCGCTAGAGCTGCGCCCGGGCTTTCCGGAGGCGCGAGAGTATCTGGGAGAGGCGCACATCGACGCGGCGCTCGAGCAGCTGCGGCTTCTCGAACGTTACGGAGCACGGGCCGACAAGGAACGGGCGAGCCTCGCCGCGGCGCTGCGCGCGGCAGCGGCCGGTCTGAACGACGAGGCCGCTGCGGCTCCTCCGAAGCGGTCCTGGTAGCGGAGAGGCCGCGGATCCTCCGGGCGCCTCGAGACGCGCTATTCCGGCCAGTCCTCGGGCCAGTCTTTCGAGACCCGCAGCTGCCAGTTCGGCTGGCGGCGCTCGAGAAACGCCATCACCCCCTCGAGCGCGTCCGGCCGGCCCATCACGACGTGATGCAGGGCGGTTTCCTTGCGCTCGACCGACTCGGCCGTTAGCCCGTGGCTCTCCCACAGCAGTCGCTTCGAGAGCGCGGCGGACAGCGGGGCGACGTGCACGGCAATGTCGCGCGCGATCTCGAACGCGGCGGGTAGCACCTCGGCGGCGGGAACTACCCGGCTGCAAAGGCCCATCTCGAGGCACTCCTTGCCCGTTAGCTTGCGGCCCGTGAGGAACAGCTCGGCCGTCCGAGCGAAGCCGATCGCTCGCGGCACCGTCCAGTGACCGTAGCCGTCGGGAATGACGCCGCGGCGTACGTGAAAGAATCCGTACTTC
>SPBQ01000450.1 GCA_004525875.1 Myxococcales bacterium | reverse complement strand
TTCGGTGGTTTACGCAGGAAATACCGCCTTGTATTCCGAACCGAAACAACCCGATCGATGGCAAAGCGGTTGCCGGTTGACGGGGACATTCCGCGCGTGGTCGATTACCTGAGTCTCGATACCGGCAAAGCCATGAAAGGTGGTACAGGGGACCTATGAGAGCAGGAAATCTTAAGTACGCAGTGCTGGGTCTGATCGCATCTCGCCCCGAGGGCGTCCATGGCTACAAGCTCAAGGCAGACTTCGAGGCGCTTTCCGACGACTTCTGGCAGGTCAACTACGGGCGCCTGTACCGTATTCTCGATCAGCTCGAACGGGGTGGCGACCTCGCCGCCTCCGAGGAGGTCCAGAACGGCCGACCAAACAAGAAAGTCTACCGGCTGACCGAGCGAGGTCGGCAGTCTCTCGATGACTGGCTCTTACAGCCGGTCTCAGACGATCCCCAGCCGCTGCGCGATGAGCTCTCACTGCGGCTGCTCTTCCTGCAGGACGAAGACCTGGGGGCCCTCTCGGATCTGATCAAGCAGCAGCGCGCCATCTACCTGACGAAGCTCGCACGCATCGCCCGCCGGCGGCGCAAACTGGAGAAGTCGGGTGTCAATATGAAGGTCGCCGGGCTGATCATGGACGGCGCGGAGATGCGGGTGCGAGCTGACATCAACTGGCTCGAGCACATCGAGAGAAAGATCGTTCGGACGTTCTGAATCTGACGGATCGGCCGCTCCACAGCTACTCCGCTGTCCAGTCTTCGGACCCGCGCATGATCCGCTACCAAGGCGTAACGAAGTCATTCGGTCGAGGGCGCTCTCGCGTGCTCGCGCTTCGCGGTCTCGACCTCCTCATTCCCGCAGGCGAGATGTGCGCGATCGTCGGCCCCAGCGGCGCGGGGAAGAGCACGGTCCTTCACCTGGCCGGCGGGCTCACGCAGCCCGACAAAGGAACCGTCCACGTCACCGGCCACAGTCTCACCGAGATGGACGTCCAGAACCTCACGCTGATGCGGCGGCGGCATGTCGGAATCGTCTTTCAGTTTTTCAATCTCCTGCCCTACCTCACCGCCTGGGACAACGTCGCGCTGCCGCTCCGTCTCGACGGCGTGACGCACGAGGAGGAACGCGAGCGTGTCGCGCAAGCGCTCGATCTCGTCGGCGTAGGCGCCCGCGCCCAGCACAAGCCGGCGGAACTTTCCGGCGGAGAGATGCAGCGGGTCGCCGTTGCGCGAGCTCTCGTGATCCGCCCCCGCGTGATTCTCGCCGACGAGCCGACTGGGAATCTCGACTCCGTCGCCGGTCGCCAGGTCATGGAACTCCTCCGGGACCTGAACGAGGAAACCCGAGTTACCATCGTGGTGGTCACGCACGACCCGGTATGGGCATCGATCTGCGATCGCGCGGTGCGAATTGTCGACGGAGAGGTCGTGGAGGACCTCTCGCTGCAGGACTCCGGCGGGGCCGACCCCGGCGACACGCTGCAATAGAGACCGGGACGTGTTCAAGCTGCTAACGACGGTCTCCGCGCGCGAGCTGCGCCATAGTCCGCTGCGCGCGTCGCTGGTCGTAGGTGGTATAGCGGCCGGCGTGGCCCTGTTGACCGGCATCAACGTGGTCAACCACGCGGTGACCGACCACCTGCGGCACTCGGCCGGCGCTCTGGCGGGACACACAAATCTTCAGGTCATCGCACCTGGCGGGGAGCAACGCCTGGATGCGTCGCTGGCATCAAGGCTCGCCGACATCGACGGCGTCGCGGTCGCCTCGGCGGTGATCGACACCGTCGTTCCGCTGGCCGACCGGCCGGCGCATCAGCGCGTATTCGCAGCCGATTTCGGCGACGCGAGACTCCCGGCCGTCTACGGAATCCGCCTGGCCGCGTCGGGCGATCCGGCAACGCTTCTCGCGGAGCGTGGGGCCACGATCGCCACGCCGGGCATCACCGCAGAGCCGGCGACCGCAGGCGCAAGCGTGAGGCTCGCCGGCGAGACAGGGACGGCCGACTTGACACTCGTCGGGCGGCTGGCGCCGGATTCCGCCTTCGCCATCGCCGGTCGTGATGTTCTCATACTCGATATCGTCGAGGCACAGGTCCTGCTCGGGCTCGGTGAAGTTGCCGACCGCATCGACGTCGTGATCTCGCCCGCCGCCGACATCGACACCGTTGCAGCGATGCTCCGCAGAGAGATCGGTCCGGGTCTCGACGTCGTCACACGGGCAGAGCTCGGCACGTACTTCGCCACCTCGGTCCATCCGTTCCAGATGACGCTTCAGGCGTTCGGGATGCTGGGGCTCGTGGCCGGCGTGTTCATGGTCTACGGCGCGACGTCGACGGCGGTCCGGGCGCGCGGCAGAGCCATCGGCACGCTGCGCGCCGTCGGGGTCACGCCTCGACAGATTGTCGCGATGCTGTTTGCGGAGGCTACGCTGCTCGGGATGGCCGCCTCGCTCCTCGGTGCACTCGGGGGCTACTTCCTCGCCCGGGAGTACCTGCCGGATTTCGACGTCGATCGGCTCTGGCCATTGGGGCTCGTGGTCCTGGGCCTGCTCCTCATGGTGGTCGCCTTCCGTCGTCGCGACTGACGGCGACCCCTCGCGGCGGGAGCCGAGCAGGTCGCGCCCCATCAGCGCGAAGGCGGCTGCCCCAATCGAGACGACCGTGCCGACCGCCAGTTTCAGGCTGTCGGCAGTGATGAGTTGCGCGCGCTCGCCCTGCGGTGGAGACGGGAACTGGAACGCATAGTTCCATGGGGCCAGGGCGCGCGCCGCATTGATGTACCAGTCCGGCATGACCAGCGCGGCTCCGAGCGGGAAGACGAGCACGCCCGCGACCCCGACGGCCACCAGGAAGCCGATCGCCAGGGAGCGGTAGCCCCACGAGCGGAGTCCCTCGTCAACAAAGTAGGCCACGGCGATCATCGAGAAGAGGACCGCGGTGAGGTAGTGGTACTGGAAGGTGGC
>SPBQ01000501.1 GCA_004525875.1 Myxococcales bacterium | reverse complement strand
GATCCAGACCGGGAACGGAAGATCGCCCGGGTCGTAGATTTCCGTTTCGAGCACGAGCTCGATCACAGCCAGGCGGCGATTTTGCGGCAGCGGAACGTCGTTGAGCGTTTCCCACTGAGCCAACCCGCAGATGTCGCCGAAGAACTGCGCGTCGGGTTCCGTCCAGGTGATCGGCGTCGAGTAGTCGTTCGGCGTCGCGACGAGAGCATTCGCGTCGTTGTCGATGTAGAGGGTTCGGCTGTTCGTTGCGCCGTTGGTACATTGCAGCGAGTTGAAGTACCGGATCTCGGACGGCGGTAGTTCAGCAGGGGGCCCAGCGGGGCATGTTGTCGGCGGGTCTAGCCCGGTTGCCTTCTGCAGCACCACCAGCGCGTCGGTGATCGTCACGCGCTCGTCGCCGGTCACGTCGCCGCAAGTGTCCTGCGCTAGCGCGGATCGACCGACATCGGCGAACAAGACGGCGCATATCGCCATCGTTACGAGTTGAGTGATCTTCATGGTCCTGGTTCTCGGCTCTCGAGCTTGCGTCTGGAGTTCACGCAGCTCCCCCCGCCGTTTCGCTACCAGCGGGTCGTGGCTCGGCTATGAACAGCGTGATGAACTTGTCCTCGTATCAATCTGGTACCGTCAACCTGAGCTACGAAGGCTCGCGCCGCCCCCGACGTGTAGTGCTCGACCGCACCACCGGGGGTCGCGCGGTGGTGCATACGGTAGGAGTAAAGACTGTACCCGACTTACGCCGGGTGATGAATCGCTCCGGATCCTGACGGCGACTCGGCCTCGACCAACGACTTCAGCTCGGTGGTCAGCTGCCAGAGATCTCCGGTATCGAAAGCCACCACCCAGTCTGCCTCTCCCCTCAGCTCTGTTGCCGCGCCGATCGGGATCGCCGTCGCGATCGTCGATGACTCGGCCACCTCGGCCGAGCGACTGCTCGCCTACCATGCCTCGCCGATCCGGTCGCAGACGAATGCGCGCGACTACGAGAACGGGCTTGCCGGAGAGGTTCCCTGCGAGATCCGTCTGGGGACTGCCTCAGAATCGATTGAGCGGCAGGCGCCAGCCGTTTGTCGTCTCGACCCATTCGGAGGTAAGCGAGGCAGGCCCGTTGACCTCGTGCAAGAGAAGCGTCATCCACGCCTCGGTGGCGAGCGAAAGATCTGCGTAGGCGCGAATACGAACCGTGTAGTACCAGACATCGCCGAACTTGCGGAAGCGGTTCTTCACATGGTAGAGCCCGCCACGGGATCCGCCACCGACCTTCGCGAGCTTGTCCTTGAATCGGTAGCGGAGCTTGCCCATGTCCTTGAGATCACCCGACGCGATTGCCGCGGCGTAGATCTCACCGAGCTGGTTCATCAATTCCATGCCGAACCCGTCGCGCACCGGATCGACGGGACCGCCGAAGGTCGGCGGCACCAGTGCTACTCTGCCGTGGAACTTGAAGACGTCTAGCCCATCACCTTTGAATCGGATCGATGGCGCGGCGGACGCATCGGGTGTGAATCCAAAGACGCACGACACGGCTGCCGCCAAGCAAGTCGTGGCTGCAGCGACACGTAGACGAAAACAGACCGATTTTACGATACTCATCTCTGAGCCTCTCCTGCTCTTGACGGAACCTCGTGTAGGCCGCCGTCTGCGCGAGTGCGGGCCGACCCGTAAGCTCGGACGAGCGTTCGCCGGTGTCGGCCGTCTCACCCAATGGACCGTTCCGATTCTCGTGAGGCCTCGCGACCCCGCTCCGATCCAGACCCGCCTAGCCGTTCTCAGTCAGCTTGCGCGTTTGCGGCGAATCGCGTCGACCGCGTCTGAAACTACCTTGTCCCTCAACTTTGAAGCTCCGAGCCTTCTCATGTGGCGGCGTTCCTTGCCGGGATGGGGGGCGGCATTACGCCAATGGAATCTGAGAGGTAGACCCGCTCTTCCGCTCCGCACCCGCACGCCAGACAAGGTCTTCAGCTCCGGACACCCTCGTCGAGAGATAGTCGGAGGAACTCATTGTACTGATCGGACCGAGCTCCTGCTGCGCCGACGCACAGACCCACCGCATCGCATCCACCCTGCGCCGTGAATCAATGCCCTCCCAAGATCACCCGAACGCTGAAACGAGGGAGCAGGGGCGAGAGTGTCATCAATTCTCGACTTGACACGGCTGGCGACTTCGCCGGGCTACAGGAGAAAATTCTACGTGGTCGGTCACCGATCTGCGCGTTCCGTGGTGAACTTGCGCACACTGTTGCTGAGGGAGGTGCTGAACCGTCGCGGGCTTCTCGGAGCATCGTCAAGCTGAGCGACCTCTCGGCGGACCAGTGGGATGAACGACTTGGCTTCCGCCTACATAGGGACATCGATCTCCTCTCGACATCATCAGCCACGCCGTCGGGCTCTGTTACCGTTTCTGCTTGAGCTTCGCATGAGAGGGCCCGGAGCCTCGCAGATCATGGGATGTTGGTTATCGGCCGCAGATCGAGTAACTCGGCGCAGACTCGAGACGGGCCTGATACGCGTTTCCGGCTGCCGATCACCGGTGCTAGCCGGTCACCGTTAACAGGGGCCACCGGTCCGGGATGCCATTGAGCGAGTGCGGCCCACGGTC
>SPBQ01000483.1 GCA_004525875.1 Myxococcales bacterium | reverse complement strand
GGAGCCGCGACCGCCGCGAGCCCGGGTGCGAGGAGGAAGAGCCCGGCGAGGGGGAATCCGAGCAGGAGCAGAAAGCTGACGTTCGAGTGTGAGGCCAGCACCGATGCGATGGTCCCGGGGTCGGTGAGAAATGTGCGGATCACACCTTCCGGTGATCCGCCGACCCGCTCGTAGTAGCCGTAGAACGGACTCTCCGCTCCGCGGAAGTGGGGGACGATCACCATGACCGCGATCGCGCTCCAGGCGAAGCCGGCGAGCGCGATCGCGAGCCCGGCTCGGCGCTGCCCGCGGGCGAGCCAGTACCAAAGGCCGAGGAAGGCGAGCGTGAGGCCCATGAGCTCGCCGGTCATGAGCACGAGCACTGCGCAGAGCGCGAAGCGCCCGAGCTTTCCCTCGTCGAGGAACCAGATCGCGTACAGGAAGCACGGGATCGCGAGCGTGACCGGGTGCATCGCGTCGAGCGCGCTCCACGCGAGCCAGGGATACGCGAGGTAGAGGAGTGCCATCAGCGCACCGGCAGTCTCGGACTCCAGGTGCTTGCGGGCGAGCCAGAAGACGGGGAGCGCACCAAGCGCGCAGACGGCGATCTGGACGAAAGCGAGGAGCAACGGGGACGGCCATACGAGCCAGGCCGGTGCGAGCAGGGCGAGAATCGGGTCGACATGCGCTGCGAGTCGCGGGGCCTGCTCGCCCGTGGTGAGCGTCACTTCCAGCGGCCGGCCATGTGCCGTGCTCCACACTGCCTGCACCATGTTCCCCAGGTCGTAGCGCGCGAGGCTGAAGCTGAGGTAGTCGGATCTCACCACCGCGAAGAGCGCGGCCGTCCAAGCTGCGACAGCGCTCCAGACGACGAGGCGGCACGTGAGCTCGCGAAACAAGTCTGACTCGCCCGACGCTGGTGTTCCGTCCTCGACGTGCTCGGGCATCCCGGCGTCGGAAATAGGAACGTTCTCACGTGAGCGGGTCATGCGCATAGTCCTGAGTATCGAACGGGTCGGCCGTCCGCCCAACCCGAAACTCGACGTCCTACCCGCTAGGGCGCAGGCGAGACGCGGCCGAGCATGAGCTCACCGGGTGCTCCGAGGATCGCCTCGGTCGTCGCGTTCGCCTTGAGTGTGGACGCCGTGACCGCGATGGGCCTCTTGAGCGTTCGCAGTGTCGAGTCCGAGATTTGAGGGAGCGACGGCGACACGTTCGCACCGAGAGGAACCGTGAGCTTCACGGCGCGCGTATCGATCTTCAACCAGCGACCGCCCGGGTACTGCCGGACGCGATTGACCTCGAGCGTAGCCGAGCCCGCACCGGCAGCGATCAACTCGCCTCGCAGGCCGAGACTGAACACGGTGCCCTTTCGAGCGGCGAAGAGCGGGTGGCTCGCACGCTTGAGGTGCTTGAACGGATTCACGTCCGTCCCTCCCTTCGGATGCACTTCGAAGTGCAGATGCGGGTTGCCGTTGGCGTCTCCCGAGTCCCCGTTCCATGCCACCTGCTCCCCTGTGGAGACCCGCGCTCCATCGGTTACAGCGAACGTGACGTCCTTCACGCAGCCACCCTTGTTGTCGTTCCGGGACGTCAGGTCGTTGTTCAGGTGGATATAGAGGTACATCGTGCCGCTGCGCCCGTAGAGGTAGAGCATGCAGCCGCCGAGCCCCGACTCCGCGTACTCGATGCGCCCGTCCTCGACGGCGACGACTGGAGCGCGCCACGGGTTCTCCATGTCGATCCCCGCATGACGGCCGTTTCCCCGCTGGTCGCCGTAGTTGTCCCAGAGGTCGGTCTTTGCGACGAGCGGGAAGGCGAGCCGCGGAACTCCTTGCTCGCGTCCGCTGGCAGCTGGAGTCGTTAAGGCTGCGGCCGCAAGGCCGGCGAGGAGGAGTGCGACGAAGGTCGCTCGTGCTGTCGTCCGGTGGCGGCTCATACGAGGTAGCGCTCCGGTTCGCGCTCGAAGGGCGGGAGGCTACCAGACGCGCCTCGCCGATCGGCTTAGTAAAACAGCCTCTATGGCCGGCCCCGCGATGCCGATAGGCCTCGTACGATGGTGCGTACGAAGCCGACTATGGGCTCGACGCCGACACGGGGGACTCTTCTGCGCGCGCTGCCGTTTGTGCTCGCCGTTCCGGTGATCGTGGGCGTGGCGGTGGCCTATCTCGTGCTTTCCGCCGGGGGTCAAGGAGGCCCGCTGCCCGTCGCCCAGGGCTCGATCGGCGGAATGTTCCATCCTGTTGCGGGCGAGTTCGAGCCGGATACGACGACGCTCGAGGATTGCCGAGCGGACACGGGATGCCTCATGCAGGCCTTCGGCAACATCGCGTACAGGCGTGGCCCGAAGCCCGCCCTGGCACTGTTCGAGGAGCGCTTGGCTACTGATCCGGAGGTGGAAAAGAACTGCCATCGAATCGTTCACACGATCGGCTCGGCCGCGTTTAAGCGATACCGGGGAAGCGTGGCAAGAACGTTCTCACAGGGCTCGGCGACGTGTGTGTCCGGGTACTACCACGGGATTCTCGAGCGCGCGTTCCTCGGCATCAGCTCCACGGCACATCTCGTCGCGGTCGCACGTTCGCTTTGCGCTGGAGGGGATTTGCGGCGCCGCGGGTTCCTCGATTACCAGTGCCGCCACGGGCTCGGCCACGGACTGATGATCCAGACCGGATACGACCTGCCTCTGACGCTGTCGGTGTGCGCGCGCCTCGGGACGGGCTGGGACCGCAAGGCGTGTGCGAGTGGCTCGTTCATGG
>SPBQ01000323.1 GCA_004525875.1 Myxococcales bacterium | reverse complement strand
TCGTGTTGTCCAGCGAATCGCCGCGCGAAATGGTGCGTCGTGCCGGTGAGCGCGCGCTCACCGGCTTCCTCGTGACCGAGGGCGTGGATGCGGTGCTCACGACGAAGCGCCATGACCTCACCGAGTCGGTCCATCGAGCCACGCAGGCGTTGCTCGACGCGGAGGGCGTCGGTGTCACCGTACGATCGGTCACCCTGCAGGAGCTGGCACCGCCGGCGGAGGGCGGCGTGCGCGCCGCGTTCCAGGAGGTGCAGAACGCGAGCGCGGATCGCGAACGCACGGTCTATGAGGCCGGTGCCTACCGGGCCCAGACCCTGGCCGAGGCCCAGGGGGAAGCCCAGACGCAGCTGAGCGCGGGCGCGGCCGACAGCTACGCGCGCACCGAGCTCGCCCGCGGCGAGAGCGCGCGTTTCCTGGCGATCGCACACGAACACGCTCGAGCACCGACCGTGACCGAGCAGCGACTCTACCTCGAAACCCTCGACCGCGTACTGCCGACGCTTCGCACCTACGTGGTCCAGCCGGGCAGCAACGGCAAGGTCAACCTGAGAATCGTCCAGTGAAGCCCGCCTCACGCCTACCCGCAGCGCCGCTGGCGCTCGCACTGACGCTCGCGTTCGCAGGCGGATCCGCCGGCTGCGAGTCGGCCGGCGATGTCGATGATACCGACGATACCGTCGAGTCGGCCAGGCCGCTCGTCGTCGTCTCCGTTCTGCCGCAGGCGTTCATCGTGGATCGCGTGGCACGCGGATTGGTGAGCACCGAGGTGATGATTCCGCCCGGCGCCTCGCCCGCCACCTACGAGCCCACGATCGACAAGCTCGCCGCCATCGATCGCGCCGCACTGTACGTAAAAGTGGGCCACCCCGACTTTCCGTTCGAGCGAGCGTGGCTCGACCGCCTCGTCGAAGGTCGGGCGGGACTCGAGATCGTCGACGCGTCCGCAGGCGTGCCCGAACGCGACGGCGACCCGCACGTGTGGCTTTCGCCGGCGATCATGCGACGCATCGCGCGCAACGTTCACGCGGCGCTCGTCGAGATCCTGCCGGGCGAGCGAGGGATCCTCGGCGAGAACCTCGAGATCTTGCTGGCCGAGATCGGTTCGGTGGAGGAGACGTGCGGCGAGACGCTCGCCCCGGTCCGCGGGCGCAGGTTCTTCGTTTTCCATCCGGCCTGGGGCTACTTCGCCGATGCCTATGGTCTGGTGCAGGTCGCCATCGAAGAGCACGGCAAGGAGCCGGACGTGCACCACCTGGCCGACATCGTCGACGACGCGCGTGCCGCCGGCGTGCGGATGATCTTCGCCCAGCCGCAGATGAGCGAGGCCAGCGCGAGGCTCGTCGCGGAAGAGATCGGCGCACAGGTGGTTCTCATCGACCCTCTCGCCTACGAGTGGGCCGACAACCTCGAGCGCGTCTCCCGCAGCATCGCGGACGGAGCCGTCCGATGAGCCAGCCGGTCGTCGAGCTTCGCGATGTTTGCCTCTCGCTCAACGACGTCCCCGTGCTCGAGAACATCGACCTCACGCTCGAGCGTGACGACTACGTGGCCATTCTCGGACCGAACGGCAGCGGAAAGACCACGCTACTGAAGATCATTCTGGGACTCATCGAGCCCGATCGCGGCGAGGTTCGCGTGCTCGGCGGCCCGCCGACGCGCGCGCACGGCCGGGTGGGCTACGTCCCGCAGCGCTTCGAATTCGACCTCACGTTCCCGATCTCCGTGCTCGAGCTCGTACTGATGGGTCGCCTCGGAGCGCGCGGTCTCGGCCGACGCTTCCGCGCCGAGGACCAGCAGCGCGCGCTGGCGATGCTCGAGCGGGTCTCGCTCACCGGTCTCGCCAATCGTCAGATCGGCACGCTCTCGGGCGGACAGCTGCACCGTGCGCTCATCGCGCGCGCTCTCGCCTCGGCCCCCGAGCTGCTGCTCATGGACGAGCCGACCGCCAGCCTCGACGAGCGCGTCGGGCGAAGTCTCTGGGAGCTGCTCGAGGAGCTGTCCCAGGAGATGACCGTCGTGATCGTCTCACACGACGTGGGCGCGATCTCGCGCTACGTCCGCAGCGTCGCGTGCCTGAACGTGCGCCTGCACTACCACCAATCGAAGGAGCTCACTCCCGAGGTCCTCGAGGCCACGTACGGGTGCCCCGTCGACCTCCTCGCCCACGGTCATCCTCACCGTGTCCTCCACACGCACGGCGGAGAGGGCGGGAGCAAGGACGATTGATGCTCGAAGCGCTCTCGCTCCCGTTCTTCCAGCGTGTGCTCGCGGCCGGCCTGCTGGCCAGCGTCGCCTGCGGCGTGATCGGCACCTACGTCGTGGCCAAGCGCATCACGGGCATTACCGGCGGTCTGGCACACGCCTCGTTTGGCGGCGTCGGCCTCGGCTACCTGCTCGGCTTCAGCCCGATGCTCGGCGCCGCGGGCTTCGGTCTCGTCTCCGGTGTGGCCATCGGTCTCGCCTACCGGCACATGCGATCCAGCCTCGACATGCTCATCTCCACCGTGTGGGCGGTCGGCATGGCGCTCGGCATCCTGTTCGTGTCGCTGACCCCCGGCTACGCGCCCGACCTCACGAGCTATCTGTTCGGCAGCCTCCTGTTCGTGCCCTGGGAGTACGTCGGGCTGGTCGCCTTGCTCGACACCGTCATCGTCGCGACGGTCCTGCTTCTCTACAAGGAGTTCAAGGCGGTCGTGTTCGACGAGGAGTTCGCCGAAGTCGTGGGGGTTCCCGTCGAGCCGATCTTCCTGCTGCTGTTGGCACTCACGTCGCTGGCCGTCGTCACGTTGATCCGCGTGGTCGGTGTGATCCTGGCGATCGCGCTACTCACCATGCCCGCGGCCATCGGGAGGCAATGGTCGGACACACTCGCCCGCATCATGGTCATCGCCGTAGCGGTGAGCGCCTTCGCGACCACGGCCGGCCTGTTCGGTTCTTTCTGGCTGTCCGCCACGTTCGACGTGTCGGCGCCACCCGGCCCGCTCACCATCCTGATCGCGACCGCGCTGTACGGGCTGTCGAGCGCAAGCCGATCCTTCATGACACGCGGGCGCTGACGAACGCACCGGGGATCGAGGAACCGCAGCCCCGGCGCGTCACGCATCGGAATCGGGGCCACCGCCGCACGAGCCATGTGCTCATCCGGCGGCGGCCCGAGCCCTGGACTACCGAACCGGCCGTGGATCAGCCGCCGACCACCGGCTCACACGCCAGCTTGATGGTGTCGGAATCTTTTAGCGGCTTGGCGTTGGTGCTCGTGACCTTCGTCTTGACGAGCCCCTTGCCGGATTTCAGCTTCCCGCTGCCGGTGGTCTTCACCGTCACGCGGATTCCGTCGCTGAAGAAGCAGGTCGGGCCCGCGACGGGGGCGGCCGACTGGATGGTAAGCGCCGTGGCGGCAAGCTCCGAACTTTCAGGCTTGGTCTTCTTCAGCTCGAACACCGCGACACCTCCCGAGCTGCACTCGGCCAGATCGGGATCCTCCACGTTCAGACAGAATCCGATCGGAAAGAGACAGCCTCCGTCTACGAGGCCGTCGGCGTCGCAAGGGTCGCCATCCGTACAGATGGCCTGCGTGGCCGGCTTGCCCGGCTTCTTGGGCACGAGCTCGACACCGTAGACCTCACTCACGCAGGTAGTCTTGGCCGAGCCCTTGCCGGCAACGAGCCGATCGATCGGCGTGAAGCTGTGCACGCTGAAATCCTCGTCCGGGGGATCGGGAAAGATGAACGTGGAGGAAAGAATGTCGACACGCCCCGTGAAGTCGTGCACCGAGACGCCAGTCGCGAAGTTGAGGCCCGACACGAATGTCGAAGACGTTGCGTCGACCGGATTCACGGCCTTCACGTCCCCCGCGAACGCACCCGTCACCAGCAACAGGCCATCGGACAGAAAGGCGAGATCGTAGGAACCGTGATCGAACGTCGGTCCCGACACGATCTGCTGGAACGTGCCCGACGTATCGTAGCGGCTGATCTGGACATCAAAGGTCGCGAGCGATTCGGCAACGAAAAGATCGCCCGCTGCATCGATCGCCAGGCCGGCCGCGAAGTCGAAAGC
>SPBQ01000337.1 GCA_004525875.1 Myxococcales bacterium | reverse complement strand
CCACGGTCGAGCGCGGCGGCGTCCGCAGCCGAGCCAGGCGGCGACGAGCTTATCCAGGCGTACGCCGCCGCGCTCGACCGTGGTGCGCTCAGCGTTGCTTGGGATCGACGTCGAGATTCTCCTTGGCCAGGCGGTAGACACGCTCGGACAGCAGCAGGCAATGGTGGCCCACGTCGTCGATGCGGATGTTCAGTGCGCCGGGGTGCTCGGATAGCGCAGTCGGGAAAACGATTGCGTCGAAGCTCGAGTAGATCGACGCGAAGTGCACCGCGTCCGGCAGTGGATCATTCTCGGCGAGTCGCTCGAGGAAGCGGGAGCCGGGTACGAGATCGCGTAGCCCCAGCTCGGGAAACGTCGCAGCGAGCGTTGCGCCTTTGTGCGGCGAGCCCAGCGATACGACGTTGCCGAGCTTTTGGAGGACCCCGTCGTGGCGGGCGGCGACGCGCACCACGACGCCGCCCTGGCTGTGCGCGAGCACGTCGACGCGCCCAGCCCCGCTGCGGCGAGCCACGTCGAGGATCGCCTCGGCCACTTCGATGCCCTTGCGCTCGCTGTCGCGTGCGGTGGTCGAGTAGTTGATCGGGTAAGCATCGCGGCCGTCGCGCCGCAGGCGCGCGGCCAGAACGGCCATCGACGCGCGATTGAGAGACCAGCCGGGAATCAAGACGACGGGCCGGCCGCTGGCCGGTGCGACGCTACGCCGCTCGAACAAGCCGAAGGGCCAGCTCAGGGACACGACAAGGCCGGCGAGCACCTCAGCGATCCAGGCGGTGAGGGTGGGCAGCAGCGGTCCGCTCCGACCGTGGCGCGCGGCCCCGTGAACGCGGTTCTCATAGAGCCAGAGCGCATAGGTTGCGCTGTTGAAGATGAAGGTGCCGCCGAGTAGGGCGACGAGGAGCGCTGTCAGCATCGAGTCGCGAATCTAGCAAATCTGGTTGATTTTTTCACCCACGGCCCGGATCATCCGCCGCCATGTCGCCACCTGTCGCCATCCTCGAATCGGTGCCGCGCGCCAGATGCCACGTGGTGCTCATGGCCGGCGGCGCCGGAACCCGGTTCTGGCCCTGGAGCCGGCGCGACACGCCAAAACAGCTCCTGGCCCTGGCCGGCAGCGAGACGATGCTGACGGAGACTGCCGAGCGCGTGAGGGCTCTCGTGCCGGACGGCAACATCCTCGTGGTCACCGGGTCGCACCTTCGCCAGGGAGTCGCCGAGGCGCTCCCGCGCCTGCCCGAGAGCTCGATCCTCTGCGAGCCAATCGGACGTAACACTGCTGCTTGTGTGGGCTGGGCGGCACACGAGGTCGCCTCGCGCGACCCCGACGGCGTGATGGTGGTACTCCCCTCCGACCACGTCGTCGGTCCGCGCGCGGACTTCGAGCGCGCACTGGACACGGCCCTGGCGCTGGCGGACGCGCGGCGAGTCCTCGTCACCTTCGGGATCAAGCCCAGCGATCCTGCCACCGGCTACGGCTACATCAGGACCGGCGCTGCGCTCGATGACTGCTCGGGGGCCTTCGAGGTCGCGTCCTTCCACGAGAAACCGACGTCGGAGAGAGCGCGCGAGTTCTTCGACAGCGGTGACTACTACTGGAACAGCGGAATGTTCGCATGGCGAGCCGACGTGATCCTCGAGGAGCTGGCCGTCCATCTGCCCGAGCTGGCGGCGGGTCTCGAGGCGATGGAGTCATGCCGTGGTGACGGCAGGATCGCTCAGGCGGCGGTCGACGAGCGCTATCCGGAGCTCGAGGCCATCTCGATCGATCACGGCGTTATGGAGAAATCCTCGCGGGTAGCGATGCTCCCCGCGTCGTTCTCCTGGAGCGACATCGGAAGCTGGGATGCGGTCGCGGAGCTGTGGCCCGACGACGGTCGGGGCAACCACAGTCGCGACCCGGTCATCGCGGTCGATGCGACCGGTAACGTGGTCGCGACCCGTGGCAAGCCGGTCGCGCTCGTCGGCGTCGAGGGGCTCGCGGTGGTCGACAGCGGGGACGCGTTGCTCGTGTGCCGGCGCGACCGTGCCCAGGACGTCCGTCGGATCGTCGAGGCGCTCGGGCCCGCGGGCCTCGCCACGCTGTTGTAAAGGGACCGGTGCGGGGAGAGGATGCACCAGGCGTCACCTGCCGCCGCTATGGATCGATGAACGGTACCGCTCGAGTCTCCGAATCGGCCCCCGCGACGCCGGTCGCCGTCCAACCGCTGCATCCTTCGGCAATGCGGACCCGGTTCAACTGGGTCGCCGAGCTGGTGGCCGGGCTCCTCTTCAAGAAAGTCGTCGTCAATGATCGCGCCGTGGAGAAAATCCGCGAGCTTTCCGCCCGTGGGACGGTCGTCTACGCCATGCGCCAGCGTTCGCTGGTGGACTACTTGCTGTTGAACTACGTGCTGCGCCGCGAGGGACTGCCGCTACCGGTCTTTGCCAACGGCGTGACCGCAACCATGCTGGCTCCGCTGCGGGACATCTTCGCAAGGCTACGCGAGATCGTCGGCTCGCGTACCGGTGAGAGCACTACCATGCAGGACCACGACAGCTGCGCGCGCGCGGTCGCGGCCGGCAAGCCGGTGCTGGTGTTCATGCGGGGGCGGCGCCGGAAGCACGGCTCGACCTCGACCCGCCCTGAGGCGCAGCGAATTGGAATCGACTACCTCCGCGAGATCGTGCACGCGCGTGATGTGGGAGAGCGATTCGTGGTGCCGATGGCGCTTTTCCGCGGCCATAGCTTCCACCGTCGTGAGAGCGGCCGGTCGGCGCTGATCTACAGCGTCCAGGAGGTCCCGAGCGAGACGCGGAAGTTCCTCGCTTACACCTGGAACCGCAAGGATCTGTTCATCACCGTCGGTACCGAGGTCGACGTCGGTGCATTCGTCGAGCGCTACGCCGAGGACACCCAGGACAAGGTCGTCAGGCGTCTGGCACGGGCAATCCAGATCTTCCTCCACCGGGAGGAAAGGGTGGTGCTCGGCCCGGCATTGCTCTCACCGCGAAAGGTGAAACGGCTGGTGCTCACGAGCGACACCGTCCGGCAAGGCATCGCGCAGATCGCGGCGGAGACTGGAAAATCGGAGGCGCGGCTATACCGCGAAGCCGAGAAGTACTTCGAGGAGATGGCATCGCGCTTCAACGGCATCCTCTTCGGCATCGTGGCGTTCTTCTTCAAGAAACTCTGGGGACGGATGTTCTCCGGCATCGAGCAGCTCGGCTTCGACAGGGTCGTCGACAAGGTGCGCGATCACGCCGTCGTGTTCGTCCCGTGCCACCGTAGTCACTTCGACTATCTGATCATCACGTATCTGTGTCACCTGAACTTCGTCAGCCCGCCTCACATCTTCGCGGGCATCAACATGGCGTTCTGGCCGCTGGCCCCCTTGCTCCGGGCATCGGGGGCATTCTTCGTACGGCGCAGCTTCGCAGACAATCCGCTCTACAAGGTCGTGTTCCGGGGATACTTGATGTTCCTCATCCGTGAGGGCTACACGCAAGAGTTCTTCATCGAGGGCGGACGCAGCCGGACCGGTAAGATCATGACGCCGCGGCTCGGGATGCTGTCGGCTCTAGTGGACGCTCACCTGGGCGGGGTGCGCGAGGACCTCTACCTTTGCCCGGTTTCGATTCACTACGGTCGGATCGTCGAGGAAGACGCGTATCAGCGTGAGCTCTCGGGCGAGGACAAGGAGGCCGAGAGCTTCGGCGCGCTGCTGCGCGCACGGCGATTGCTCCAGCAGCGATACGGGACCGTCTACGTGAGCTTCGCCGAACCGATCTCGTTGAACGAAGCCATGAGCGACCGCAAGCAGGCACTCGCCGAGGCCGAGCAGGTGGGTGGCGAACCCGCCGAACGGGCCGAAGCGGAGAAGAAGCGGTTCATCCAGAAACTCGGATTTCGCCTCCTGCGCGAGGTCAATGACTG
>SPBQ01000288.1 GCA_004525875.1 Myxococcales bacterium | reverse complement strand
GCTCTGGCGCCGGTCGTTCCAGAAGTTGCAGGCCAACGCACCATACAGGAACGAGATGAGCGAGGACGCGCCATCGACCATGGCAGCGTCCACCACCTGACCGCGGCCGGAACGCGACGCCTCGAACAGCGCCGCCACCACGCCGAGTGCCAGAAACATGGCCCCGCCGCCGAAGTCTCCCGCGACGTTGAGCGGAATCGTCGGCGGTTCACCGTCGCGCCCGATGGCGTGCAGAACGCCGGTCAACGAGATGTAGTTGACGTCGTGCCCAGCCGCCTCAGCCAGCGGCCCGGTCTGCCCCCAGCCGGTCATGCGGCCGTAGACCAGGCGCGGATTGCGCGCCATGCACTCCTGCGGTCCGATCCCGAGGCGCTCGGCGACGCCCGGCCGGAAGCCTTCGATGAGCGCGTCGGCGCCCTCCAGCAATCGCATCACGATGTCGACGCCGGCCGTTTGTTTCAGATCAAGCGCAATCGAGCGGCGCCCGCGGCCATGCACGTCGTATCGCACGGCGGACCAGCCGCCGCACATGCCGGGCGTCATGCGGTCGACGCGTACCACCTCGGCGCCGAGGTCCGAAAGCAGCATCCCGCAGTACGGCCCCGGGCCGATCCCGGCGAGCTCGATAACGCGTACTCCCTTCAGAGGTCCCATGGATGCTTCACTCCTAGTCCGGACTATTCATGAACGCTCGTCGCGAGACGCACAAACGCGCATCATATCGGGCCAAGCGCAGTGATGAGTGAGGAGACGTGCTGGGACAGTACGTTGACGAGTGAAGAGCGAGCACGGCCCGATATGGCGGGTGTTTGGGCGTCGGAGCAGAGTGCTTCATGAATAGACCGGGCTTTGGCCGATCTCGCACGACCGTCGCGATCCGGGCGCTCAGCGCCAGGCGAACACCGGTTCCTCGAAATGATCCACACGCGTGGCCCGACCGAGAAGCGCCACCTCCCGGAACTGGTAAAGAACCGCAGCGGTCGGTGCGTGAATGTGTGTGTCGAGAAGCGGGAGGGAGATGACCGGGCGGTCGCTCTCCGGGATCTCCCGCAGGTGCGGAAGGTCCGGTCCTTCGAGATGACTGACCGCAACGCGATACGCAGCCGCGACCTCGCGGGGATCCGCCTCCAGACGCACCGTCGCTTCGCACCAGACGACGACCGGTGTGATCACGTAACCGGACCTCGTCGCGTAGTCGTCGAGCACGCCGAGGACCGTCACCTGACCGGCGGCGATTCCGACCTCCTCCTCGAGCTCCCGTACCGCCGCCTGCTCGCTCGTCTCCTCGCGCTCGCGGCGGCCGCCGGGCAACGCCCATTGCCCCTTGTGCGAACCCACACGGGCAGTGCGGCGGGTGAGCACGAAACACGCGCGACCCTCCTCGTCCGGCAGTAAGGCAATGGCGACGCCGGCTGCTTTACGCTCGTCGAGCTGCGCGCACCGCCGGTCGAAAGCGGCAAGGTTCGCCGAGACCTCGGCGCGCAGTGCGGTGTCGAAGCGGCGCAAACGGCGCCCTCAGTCCGGATACTTGATCTTGCACTCGCGCGTGGTGGGAACCGACTGGCAGGTCAACACCCACCCGTCCGCCACCTCCTTCGCCGAGAGGAAATCGTTGTTGAGCATCTCCACCTTGCCGGCCTCGAGACGGGCCATGCAGCAACCGCAGAACCCGTCCGTACACGAGAACGGCGGCTCCAGACCGGCCTGCTGGGTCGCTACCAGTACCGTCTGCCCCTTCTCGTAGGGTACGTCGCGCACCTCCCCATCGAGCGCTACCGTGATGGAATCCGGTATTTCCCCGCCGACCTGGGCCGCCTGGTCCGCAAAGGCCTGGGCCGCCTGGCCGGGATCGGGCGGCGAGACGAACTTCTCGCTGTGAATTCGCTCGGCGGCGATACCGGCAGCAGCGAGCGCCCGCTCGACGACGTCCATGAAGGAACCGGGGCCGCACACATAGCACTCTGCGTCGAGCCAGCCCTCGGCGTAGGCGTTGACGCGAGCGACGTCCACGAAGCCCTGTGCATCGTCGAGGCTGTGAACGATCTCGAGGCGACCCGGATGGGCACTCGCCAGCTGGTCGAGCTCGTCCTTGAAGATGATCGACGCACGGTCGCGATTCGCGTAGACGAGCTTCACGCGCCGGCCGGTCACGGCCAGCGCGGTCTTGATAATCGAGATGACGGGCGTGATCCCACTGCCTCCACCGAACAGCAGGACAGGATGATCGCCCTCGCCGAGTGTGAAGAGGCCGCCCGGCGGCAGCACCTTGACCACCTCGCCGATCGCGAGGTTGTCGTTGATCCAGTTGGAGATACGGCCGTCATCGACCCGCTTGACCGTGACCTTGTGCTCGCTCTCCGTGTGCGGGCAGCTCGCCAGCGAGTAGCAGCGGATCAGATCCTTGCCCTCATACGGGATCTTCAATGTCAGGAACTGCCCCGACTTGTACCGGAACGCCCGCTCGAGCGCGGCCGGGATCTCGAGGACGATCGAGCGCGCGTCGACCGTCTCGTCGATGACGCGCGCGACGCGCAGATCGTGATAGGCGTGGTCCGGGTGGTCGGTGAACGGGTCCGTGGTGCTCATGTCGTCGCTGTCTCGTCCCTTCGATTCGTGTGCGCCCCGATTCCGACCCGCGCTTCCGGGCCGCGTCTCGGCCCGAGTCTCGGCCGGGCGCGGGCGGGCGCGGGCGGGAATAATAGCGGCTGCGCGACGACAGACTCAATCGGCGGCGGCGAAGCGGGCGACACAGTCGACCAGCGCCTCTGGGGCCTCCACGTGCAGCCAGTGACCGGCCTCCGGGAGCGTCAAGATATCGGCTGCAGGGAAAAGCGTCCGGATCCGCGCGTCATCCGAACCGGTCACGTAACGGCTCCAGCCGCCGCGAACGAACAGCGCCGGCCCTCGGTAGGCCTCCTCGGACTCGACCTCCATAGCGATCTCGCGCCCACAACGCACGAGCGTCTCGAGGTTACACCGCCACGAAAAGCCCTCCTCTCCCTGGCGCCGCAGGTTCATCATCAGAAAAGCGCGCATCCCCGCGTCGGGAACCGCGGTGGCGAGTCGAGCCTCGACGTCGCCGCGGCCCGAGACGTCGGAAAGGTCGATCTCGGCCAGCGCGCGTACGACGTCGGCCGTTCCTTCCGCCTCGAGATACGCGCGTGGAGCGATGTCGAGAACCACGAGCCGCTCGACCAGATCCGGGCGCATGAGCGCAAGCGTCATGGCCGTCTTGCCGCCCATCGAGTGGCCGATGACCGTCGAAGGCCCCAGACCGAGACTCTCGATCGTCGCCGCCGTGTCGGCCGCCATCGCCGGGTAGCCGTGCACGGCGGTATGCGGCGAGCGTCCGTGGTTGCGCGCATCGAGCGACACAACACGGAACCGGACCGCGAGCGCGCGCGCCACCCCTCGCCAGTTGGCCAGTGAACCGAGCAGCCCGTGCAGGATTACCAGCGGCCGTCCGCTGCCTCGCTCCTCGAAGTTGAGCGTGCAGGCGCCGCCGGTATCAGGCCGCGACACGCTCGAGCAGGGTCGCCACGTCGGCCTGCTCGCCCACATGGATCGTGAGCGAGAACCGTTCGCGACCGTCGGCGCCGCGACGCTCTAGCTGAGGCGTAGACCCCGGCCACAGCCGGGCGAGCAACTGGTCCACGGCCGGCGCCAGCTTCTCCAGCGTGCCCGTCCGGTTCGGCGCCAGCAGCCGATCGTTCGCGAAGACCTCCAGCTCACCGGCATCGAACGTCAGCTTGCCGTCGAGCTCGGGCTCCGTCTCGAGCTTGCGACACGCGGCCAGCGTGCGGTACGCCGCCAGCAGAAGACGTTCAGTCAGGCCCTCGGCTTCCGGTCGCCGGAAGTAGTAGGCCATTCCGCGCCGGCCACCGGTTTCGTCCATGGCGTAGATCCCTTCATGACCGACCAACAGGATTCCCGGTCCGTGCGGCACGTGACTGTAGTCGGCAACATCAATGAGCATGTCCTCGACTGCCGCCGTCTGGATCCACCGGTGGAATACCGGGATGAACTCGACCAGGGCGATCGAGTCACCCGTGCTGCAGAACAACTTGACCCCGATGCGTTGGAGATCTTCCACGCCCGCCCCCCTTCAGATCGACACCGACGACGCCGCGCCGGTCTCGAGCATCCTGGCGTGGCACGCATGCGCGGCCTCGATGAAAAGGTTCGCCTCTTCGACGAGGTGGTGGGCCGCCTCGTCGCTGTAGACGCGGTCTCTATCGTCGTGGCGCTGAAACAGGTAGCTCGCAAACTTACCGCCTGCGTACTTGT
>SPBQ01000119.1 GCA_004525875.1 Myxococcales bacterium | reverse complement strand
GCACGTAGAGAGAAGCGCAAACCGGTGTTCCGCGATGAGCTTCCGGGCAATCGGTTCTCAGGGGGCAAAGAAGTCTAAGCCGCCGTGGAGTGGTCGCTCTAGACCTTCCGCGCGATTCCGCGCATCAGCCGGCCGAGCACGTCGGCACCGGTGATGATGCGGGGCGTGTCGGTCCACACCAGGATGATGTCGTGGTCGATGATCGCGTCGCCGGTGCGCGTGGTTCGCGCTTCGAAGCCGTGCAGCAACTCCCCGAGTGGCGTGTCGCCACGTGTCGCGATCAGCGGTCTGTGGCAGTAGCGGTAAGGGCTGATGACGCCGCTGTCGAGGAGGGCGGCGCGCAGGAAGCCGTCGGCGTCGAGCACGAGCTTGGGTTCGCCGCCCGGGTCGGTGAGGATCACCCATCGTTTCTCGGACGCGTGCACCTGCTGGAGGAACGGATCGTCAGGCGCGTGCTCGAACGACGGGAACTTCGGTTGGTTGCCCTCGATCTCCAGCGCGATCACGCTCGCGGGATCGACGGGCTCGCCCACTTCGTATGCCGAGATGTCGTCGACGGCGAGGAAGTTGATCGCGCCGAGTCCCTCCACCCGATCGACCTCGCTGTCCGGGTTCGCGATGTGCTGGCGTATCAGCTGGCGCAGCTGACTCTCACGGAAATACTGGACCCCCTCCGGGCCGAGCCATCCGTCGAGCGCCATCGCGGTGGGGCGTGCGACCGGCCACAGTACCAGCTGGTAGAACCGGAGCATGGGCGCGAGGAAGCTCGCCACGGCCATTGCACGCCGCGAGAAGTACGCTTGCGGGATGATCTCGCCGAACACTGTGATCAGGACCGTGGAGAACAGGAACGCCGTCGCGCCGGCGAGCACCGAGTCGGCCAGAATCGTGAGCAGGACGTTGATGGCGACGTTCCCCCACAGGATCGTCGCCAGTGCCATGTTCGAGTCGCGCCGCAGCTCGAGGACGCGTTTCGCTGCCTCGCTCCCGGCTCTCGCTTCCAGCTCGAGATTGAGGCGGGCGATGCTGAACAAGGCGAGATTCACGCCCGAGAAGATCGCGGACTGCGAGAGGCACAGGAGAATCCCGGCCCACGTGAGTGGGAGCATGAGGTCGGAGAGCATCGTCGCGCAACCGTCGAGACGGCATCGTTACGCTGGTCGGCCGGGTCAGGCAACAGCAGCTCGATCGAACCGCTGTTGCGAGCTATGGATACGCCATGCCGGGACTCGTGGGGCTCGAGGGCAGGCCGGTTCTCATCACGGGGGCGGCCAGTGGCATCGGTCACGCTACGGCACTTCGCCTCGGCGAAGAGGGCGCCATCGTCGGGATCATCGATCGGGATGGGGCCGGGGCCGAGGCGACGGCGGCTCGCATCGGTGAGGCCGGTGGTGCGGCCTATGCATACGCCGCCGACATCACCGACGCGGCGGCCGTCGATTCGGCCGTCTCCGCGTTCGTATCGTCGGTGGGTCGGATCGACGGTCTCGTCAACAACGCCGGCTGGGATCGTGCGGCGAATTTTCTCGATACCGAACCTGATCTCTGGCGCAAGATCATCGAGATCAACTTGATGGGACCGCTCAACGTCTCGCGCTCGGTTCTCACGCGTATGCGTGAGCAGGGCGCGGGGCGCGTGGTGAGCATCGCATCCGACGCGGGTCGTGTCGGATCCTCCGGTGAGGCGGTCTACGCAGCGTGCAAGGGCGGTATGGTCGCGTTCTCGAAGTCGGTGGCGCGAGAGCTGGCGAAGAATGGCATCACCTTGAACGTGGTTTCGCCCGGGCCCACCGATACGCCGCTGTTCGCGAGCTTCGACCCGACGGGCAAGATAGCCGCTGGGCTCGTGAGGGCCATCCCGATGCGACGATTGGCGCAGCCGGCCGACTTCCCGGGTATCATCGCCTTCCTCTTGAGCGACGAGGCCAATTTCATCACGGGCCAGACGATCAGTGTTTCGGGCGGCCTGACGATGCACGGCTGATCGGCCTATCGGTGATGGCCCTCGAATCGGGTTAACCCTCAGTGGGTTCTACGGACCGAACCGGGACATCACAGAAGCTTGACCTCGGGTGTACTCGTAAGGGTTTCCCCGGATGTTCATCGATGCCGTCATCGTTGCGTCACGAGACGAAAACAGTGCTCTCGAGTCTGGTGTACAGGTGCCTGCAGGGCTATCCCCGTCGTGGGAACATCCTGGAGGGATCAGATGAAACGATCTTCAATCGGGCACCTGAATTGCTCGGTCGCGCGTGCGCTCGAGGTTGTGGGCGAGTGGTGGACGCCGATGATCATCCGCGAGGTGTTCTTCGGACGCCGCCGCTTCAGCGAGATGCAGAGGGACCTTGGCATTGCCAAGAACATCCTCTCGGATCGGCTCGTCACGCTGGTACGGCACGGAGTGCTTGAGCGTCACATCGATACGACGAATGCGCGTCACCCGGAGTACCGGCTGACGGAGAAGGGGGCCAGCCTGTTCCCGTTGGTGGTCGCGCTGATGCAGTGGGGCGACCAGTGGCAGTCCGACGGTACCGGTGCGCCGATCGAGCTGATCGACGTCACCACCGATGCGCCCGTGGAGCCGATGCTCGTGGATCGGCGAACGGGGCGTGAGATCGACTACCGAGGCATCGAGCTCAGGCGCGGGCCGGGGTGGACTCAAGTCGCGACGGAGGATGCGAGGGTCTTCGCGCGCCCGGCTGAGCAACACGATCAGCGCTTGGCGTAGTCCTCCGACTGCCAGGCCAGCGGCTCGAGGGCCACGCGAATCTGTCCCTCGACGCCGGATTGCTCGGTGTAGGCGTCGCCGAGCTCATCGCCCAGATAGCGCCGAGCCATCGGGCGCAGGTCCTTCTCCTGATCGGCCGGCTCGATGGCCGATACGCGCGCGGTCACGCTCACGTACTTGTAGGGCAACGGTTCGCTCTGAGCACAGAGGGTGATCGGCGTGCCGACGTCGAGCAGCTTGCCCTTGGCCGAGGTTCGGGCGGTGATGATCCAGAGGAGGTCCCCCGCCTGGTAGTCGTACCAGATCGGTAGCGTGAGCGGCGCGCCCTCGGCGCGCGGGATCGACAGGACGCCCACGTGGACGTCGGCAAGAAACGATTCGCGCTCGGCGCGGGTCATTCTAAGCGACATGTTCCTTCTCCTCGGTAGCGATCTCGGGCCCAACCTTGAGTGATCGCCGCCGCCCCCGCAATCTACTGCTCCATGGAGCTCTATCGCGGACTGATCTTCCCCTGGCAGTGCGACCACATGGGGCACATGAACGTGATGTACTACGTGCACGCGTTCGACCAGGCGTTCGGAGGCTTGCTGGCCGAGGCCGGTTTCACGCCCGCTGCGATGCGGGAGACGGCGATGGGATTCGCCGACGTGAAGCACGAGATCGAGTATCGCGCCGAGCAGCGCGCCGGCGATCGCATCGTCGTCACGGGAGGCTTCTTCCGCCTGGGCACCAGCTCGGCGCAGGTGAAACTGACGATGACGAATCCCGACACAGGCGCGGTGGCGGCGGCGACCACGATCACGAGCGTGCACTTCGACCTGAAGGCGCGGCGTTCCGCACCCATTCCCGAGCACGTGCGCGCGCGCATCGATGCCCTGATGGTCGAGGCAACGGAGTGATGCGGTGAAGTTCGGCATCTTCTACGAGCATCAGCTGCCGCGGCCCTGGGCCGAGGGCGACGAGCTACGGCTGTACCAGGAGGCGCTCGATCAGGTGGAGCTCGCCGACCGGCTGGGCATCGACTACGCCTGGGAGGTCGAGCACCACTTCCTCGAGGAATACTCGCACTCGCCCGCGCCCGAGGTGTTTCTGGCGGCCTGCTCGCAGCGCACCGAGCGCATCCGGCTCGGCCACGGCATCGTCATCATGCCGCCGCCCATCAATCATCCGGCGCGGGTGGCCGAACGCATTGCGGTGCTCGATCTCGTTTCGGGCGGGCGCGTGGAGTTCGGTACCGGCGAGTCGTCCTCCGCGCTCGAGCTCGGTGGCTTCGGCGTCGACCCGGAGGTGAAGCGCGAGATGTGGCTGGAGGCCGTCGAGCAGTGTGCCGATATGATGGTGATGGACCCGTATCCGGGCCACGAGGGCGAGCACTTCTCGATGCCGTGTCGCAACGTGGTGCCGAAGCCGGTTCAGAAACCGCACCCACCGATGTGGGTGGCCTGTTCGAACCGCGAGACGATCAAGCTGGCGGCTCGTCTCGGGCTGGGTGCGTTGACGTTCGCGTTCGTGGATCCCGCCGAGGCCAGCAGCTGGGTCGACGACTACTACCGGATTCTTCGCGAGGAATGCGTCCCGATCGGTCATCGCGTGAACGCCAACATCGCGATGGTCACGGGGTTCTCGGTTCACGCCGATGCCGGGCAGGCGCGTCGCCGCGGAATGGACGGCTTGCGGTTCTTCGGGTACGGGCTCGGCCATCACTACATCTTCGGGGAGCACAAACCGGGCCGTACCAACATTTGGGAAGCGTTCGAATCGGTGCGCGACGCGTTGCCCGAGGAAGGGCCCGAGCGCGGTATCGGGACGCCCGACGACGTGCGCCGCCACCTGCGCGGATTTGCGGAGGCGGGTGTCGATCAGGTCACGTTCATCCAGCAAGGCGGTCGCAATCGCCACGAGCACATCTGCGAGGCGCTCGAGCTGTTCGCCTCCGACGTCATGCCCGAGTTCAAGGAGCGTGAGGACGAGCGTGAGACGCGCAAGCGCGAGGCGATGGCACCGGCGATCGAGCGCGCGATGGCGCGCAAGCAGCGCAAGCGCGAGCTGTCCGACGCCGAGATTCCGGTGGTCACCGCCCTCGGACGGCAGATCATCGAGACGGCCACGCCGCAGGAGCGCACCGAGCTCGAGAAGTTCCGCGACACGACCAACGTGCCGATCGAGGATCCGGCCGGGAAGGCACGGAGGTGACGGGGCTGATCAGCGCCCACCGCTGATCAGCCCGGCCACGGTGTACCAGCTCTGCGGCTCGGACTGCCGTTGGTCGAAGCCGATGTCGATGTACCAACCAGCCTCGTCCTGGAACGCGATCCCGGGGATGGCGGCGCGGGTGCCGTGCATGAGCTGCATGTCGATGACGCTGAACGCGTAGATGAACATGCGCGGCTCCTCGTACTCGTAGTCGACCTTCGGGTTCGGGCGCTTCGACGTCCGGATGCTCTGCATGACGACTTTCCAGAGCTCGCCGGCCTTGTCGTACATGTCCGAGTAGACGACGAAATTCGTCTCCTTGTCGACGAAGATCACGCGCTTGGAGTATGCGTAGTTGCTGACCCTGGGTGTCCCCTCGATCACGTAGATTTCGGTGCGCAGCTCCCAATCCTCGCAAAACGTCATTCCGCCGTCTCGCTTGCAGGGCACCGGCGGCAGGTTCTCGCCGTGGAGCGAGGCGAGCATCGGCTTGACGCCGAGCAGCTTCCAGTCGAACCACGGAATCTGGCCGGCGTAGCCGCCGTAGCTGTCTACGTCGATGTCCTGGCCGAAGAGCGCGTCGCTGCGCTGCGCGCTTGAAAGGCGGCGCACGCGGCGCAGGAACGGCAGGTACAGCCAGGTGTCGTCCTGGCGGATCAGGTCGATGTACCGGAAGCTGACACCGCCCACGCCCTTGAGGTCGAACGGTTCGATCAGAGGGTAGAGGCCCGATTTGCGGAACACCTCGTCGGGATTCGGCTCGTAGACGGGTGCCGGATCGTGATGAAGCCGGCCCTGGAACTGCATGACGCGAAGCCAGTCGGCGACGAAATGGCGTTCCACCGTGTAGTGCCGGTCGCCTTCGGCGTCCACGTAGAGGGAGCCGGTGTCGGCGTCCACCAGATGCAGACCGAGATCGTCGCTGAAGTAGTGCGTGTTCTGGAAGTTGTACATGATCTTGACCGGCGCCTTCGGGTCGTTGATGTCGACCGTCGGGAAAGGCTTACCGGCCACCCAGTTGATGAGCTGATTCTTGTCGTCGAGGCCCGACTGGCTTCCGTACTTCTCGGTCGCGACGAGATAGGCTCGCGGTATGGCGATCTGCTGATAGGGAACGATCCGCATGTCCATGCCGTTGGTCACGGCCCACTTCACGCCCTCGGCTACCAGTCCGTCGATCTTGTCCGCGTTCTCCTTGGTGATCACGTCCCCGGGTGCGACGTCCGCGCTCACGTGCGCCGGCGCCGCCAGACACAAGGCGGCGACGGTGTTGCTGAGCGCTACGGCGGTGAACGTACTCCTCCAGAACGATCGTGGCATCTGGACGGCTCCTCCCCGACGCGAGTGGAAACGGGTCGTGCGCTCGCGTCGCGTCCGATGCTATAGCAGGCTAGCGGCGGTAGTACAGTCCGCTTGAGATGCCGAGGAATGCCTCCGGTGTCGCTGATATTCCGGAAGCTTAGCGCGACGAGCCGAAACGGGGCCTGTTGGGATGGACACGCGTCTTGAGCCGGCTCAGATAGCAGCGAGCGTGGACGTAGCGAGTCACCGGAACGCCGCCGGGTCCCGATTCTTCGACGAGTCCCCACTGTCGATTGGCCCAGTCGCCTGGACCTGCGGGCTCGCCGCAGTAGGCGCACGGTTCCACCGGAGCCTGTGTTGGATCCTCGCTCATCTCTCGGCGGGACGTGCTCATCCCCTCTCGAGCCGTCCCAGCAGCCCGGCACGTGGCTCGCGCCTTGCGAGGCCTTTCTCGATTGCCTCAGCCAGGCGATCCGCGTTCACGGGCTTGATCAGATGCTCGTCGGCCGTCGGCGCCAGCGAGGCGAGCTCGGAACGCTCGCCGGCCATGCCGCTGAGCATGATCACGTACATGCTGCTCAGATCCGGATCTTCTCGCAGCGCTTCCAGGACCTCGAGGCCGCTCATGTGCGGCATGTAGAGATCGAGGATCACGACTCTGGGTCGCAGCTGCCGGCAAAGCTTCAGCGCGCTGAGGCCGTCGGCCGCGGTATCGACCCTGAGGCCCTCGCTCTTCAGCATGTGCGCGAGCGCGCCCAGTAGCTCCGGATTGTCGTCGACGACGATCACGCGATCCTCGAGGTGCGTGCCGGAGCGTCCGGATCGGTTGGCCGCGTG
>SPBQ01000044.1 GCA_004525875.1 Myxococcales bacterium | reverse complement strand
TCTCGGGCGACGCCCTGGCGCGTATCTCGGGCTCCAGGATCGACAGTCTGATCATCACCGACACCATTGCGCCGAGGGCGGACGTGCTCGCCGAGAAGCGCATCAACGTCGTCTCGGTCGCGGGATTGATCGCCGAGGCGATCCGCAGGACGCACGAAGAAGAATCGATCAGCTCGTTGTTCGAGTCGTAGCCGCAGCGGTGGCCGGCCCGACGGGCGGACAGGAGAACAGGACCCATGCAGCGCATTGAAATCGAGGTTTCCCGACGCGAGCCCAACACGAACGCGCGAGTTCTGCGTCGCGGCGGCCGTCTTCCGGGCGTGTTCTACGGAGTAGGGGGCGGCAACGTCCACGTTCACGTCGAGGCACACGCGTTCAACAAACTGGGCCTGGCCCGCACGGGCGCCCACTTGATCCGGTTCTCGTCCGAGGATTCCGCGCTCTCCGGCGGGGTAGCTCTCATCAAGCAGGTGCAGACGCACCCGGTCAGTGGCGCCCCGGTGCATGTTGATTTCCTGAGGGTCGATCTCAACAAGCCGGTCGATGCCAACGTGGCTCTCAACTTCACGGGCAAGGCGGCGGGCATCATCGAGGGTGGTATCTTGCAACCGCTGCGGCGCGAGGTTCACGTGAGAGCACTGCCCGACAGGCTTCCTGAGAGCATCGAGGTCGATGTTACGTCACTGGCGATCCATGATTCGCTGCATATCGCGGACGTGACGATGCCGGCTGGTGTAGAAATCGTGTTCACGGAGAACTACGCGGTGGTGACCGTGGTGCCGCCAGTTGTCGAGGTCGAGGAGGCGACAGCGGATGCGGCCGAGGCTGCGCCGGCGGCCGCCGCGGGAGGCGGCTCAGGCGAAGGCGCCGAGGAGAAGAAGGACGACTAGCGCGCGAGCGCGACCGGCGCGCGCACTCGCCGCCTGGCCCCCTTGCTCATGGAGACCCCGACGTACTGCGTCGCTGGACTCGGCAATCCGGGCGAGCGATATACTGCGACGCGCCACAATTTGGGTTTTCGCGTAGCCGACAGGCTGGCTACCGAACGCAGCACGGACATCCGGCGTCTGGAGTACCAGGCGCTGACGGCCACCGCGAGGATCGGCCGTTCCGAGGTGTTGCTCATGAAGCCACAGACGTACATGAATCTCAGCGGCGGGAGTATCTCCGCCGCATGCAGCGACCTCGACATCCCGCTCGAGCGGCTCGTCGCAGTCTACGACGACGTGGACCTGCCGATCGGCCGTGTCCGCGTGCGTCGCGGGGGCGGATCGGGAGGCCACCGGGGGGTTGCTTCCATCATCGAGCGAATGGCGGGGGCCGAGTTCCCACGCGTCCGGATCGGTGTCGGGCGGCCGCCCGAGGGTACGCCGGTCGACGAGTTCGTTCTCGCGCCCGTGGCGGCCAGCGAGGTGGCGGTGCTCGAGGAGGCCGTCGTGCGCGCGGCCGACGCCGTCTGCGTCATCGTATCCGACGGCATCGAAGCCGCCATGCGGCGTTTCAACGCGACCACCGTGACCCGAGGGGACGCGGAGTCGTCGTAACTGGAACCAGAGCAAGAGCAAAGAGTCAGCGAAAGAGGAGGAATCGAATGGGCTTTCTTAGCACGGTATCCCCGTATGCGGGGATCTTGGGGATGATGGTTGCGGTGTGGATGTACATGACCGTGTCGCGCGAGTCGCCTGGCAATCAGCGGATGCAGGAGATTGCTGAGCAGATCCGCGACGGTGCGATGGCGTTCCTGCGTCGCGAGTTCCGGATCCTTGTGATCTTCGAGATCGTCGTCGTCGCGTTGTTGTGGATCGGGATCGACGGCCACACGGCCGGCGCGTTCCTCTTCGGCGCCGCGTGCTCGATGGGGGCCGGCTTCTTCGGAATGCTATCGGCGACCAAGGCCAACGTTCGGACGTCGGAAGCCGCTCGCCAGGGCGGCGAGGAGGCGGCCCTGCTGGTCGCGTTTAACGGCGGTGCGGTGATGGGCCTGGCCGTTGCCAGCCTCGGGCTGATCGGTGTCGGTATCCTGTTCGCGATTCACGGGGACCCGGAGACCGCCAAGTACATCAACGGCTTTGCGATGGGCGCGAGCTCGATCGCGCTGTTCGCCCGCGTGGGCGGTGGGATCTACACAAAGGCCGCCGATGTCGGTAGCGACCTGGTTGGCAAGGTGGAGGCGGGCATCCCGGAGGACGATCCGCGTAACCCCGGCGTGATCGCCGACAACGTCGGCGACAACGTCGGCGATGTCGCTGGCATGGGTGCCGACATCTTCGAGTCCTACGTTGGCTCGATGATCGCGACGATCGCCATCGCCGCCACGCTCTCGAGCAGCCAGCTGCAGGCCCTTGCGGACGATCCGGGGCGCGGCGCGGACCTCGTGCAGAGCACGCTCATGGCGATCCCGCTGGCGCTGGCTGTGATCGGTCTGCTCGCCTCGTTCGCGGGCATCTTCTCGATGCGCGTTCTGAAGAGCATCGGCGCCGCGGCGGCACTGCGGTACTCGACGTTCATCGCTGCGGGGCTGTTTCTGTTCTTCGCGCTGCTGATGGTCTGGGGCAGCGCCATCACGACGAAGGTCTGGCTGGCCGTCGTCGTCGGTACGGTCGGCGGCATCCTGATCGGCCTGATCACCGAGTACTACACCTCGGCAGGGCCGGTCCGCAAGATCGTCGAAGCGTCCAAGACGGGAGCCGCGACCAATATCATCGCCGGTCTGGCGGTCGGACTGGAGAGCTGTGCGCTTCCGGTGCTCGTGATCTGCGGCAGCATCCTCGTCGCGAACTCGATGGCTGGCCTGTACGGTATCGGCATCGCCGCGGTCGGCATGCTGGCCACGGTCGGTGTGACGATGACCGTCGACGCGTACGGACCGGTGGCGGACAACGCGGGCGGCATCTCCCAGATGGCCGAGCTCGGTCCCGAGGTTCGCGCCGTGACCGACAGTCTCGACGCGCTTGGCAACACGACGGCCGCCATCGGCAAGGGCTTCGCGATCGGCTCGGCGGCGCTGACGGCGCTGGCGCTGTTCTCGGCCTACGCGCTGGCAGTCAACAATGCTCGCATGGCGGCCGACCCGCTCGGCTACGAGCCGCTCACGATCCTCGTCACCGAACCGACGGTCGTCGTCTGCCTGTTCATCGGCGGCATCCTGCCGTTCTATATCGGAGCGCTCACGATGAACTCGGTGGGGCGGGCGGCCAGCCAGATGGTAACGGAGATCCGGCGTCAGTTCCGTGAAATCCCGGGGCTTCTGGAGGGCAGGGAAGGCGTGAAGGCCGATGCGGCCCGCTGCGTGGACATCTCGACGGCGGCGGCGCTCAAGGAGATGGTGCTGCCTGGTTTGACGGCGGTCATTGCTCCCGTTGCGGTAGGCTTCCTGTTCGGTCCGGAGGCGCTCGGCGGAATGCTGGCCGGCGCCACGCTGGCCGGCGTTCTACTCGCTCTCATGATGGCGAACGCCGGGGGCGCCTGGGACAACGCGAAGAAGGCGATCGAGAAGGGCGAGATCGCCGGCGAGCAGAAGGGGTCGGACGCCCACCACGCGACCGTCGTGGGTGACACCGTCGGCGATCCTCTCAAGGATACGTCGGGCCCGTCGATGAACATCCTCATCAAGCTAATGTCGATCGTCTCGCTGGTGATCGCGCCGTTGCTCGTCTGAGGACAACCAGAGGTATCGAGTATGCGACCCTACGAGACGCTGGTCGTTCTCACGAACGACGTTGTGATCGAGCAAATGGCCCTCATGGAGGGGTTCACGACCGTTATCACCGCCGGGGGCGGGACGCTGGACGAGAATCACGACTGGGGCAGCCGTAAGCTCGCCTATCCGATCAAGAAGCAGGATGAGGGCCACTACTACCTGCTCGAATACAACGCTGAGCCGGCGGTGGTCAGTGAATTGGAGCGTACGATGCGTATCTCCGACGGTGTGCTGCGCTATATGAGCATTCAGCAGGATCACACCGGCTTGCCCAAGCCGCGCGAGTACGAGAGCGAGCGCGGTGAGCGTGGTGACGTGCCGCTGCACGAGATGCGCGGCGGCCCCGGCGGTTACCGGCCGCGTGACTCCGAGTACCGAGGCCGTCGACCCGATGAGGATCGTCGGAGCGGCGGCGGCCCGGCCGCGGCGCCGACCCCCGACGCTCCGAAGCCTCCCGGGGAGCCGGCAGCAGCCTCGACGTCCGCTTCCGAAGGGGCGTCCGACGAAGGAGTGAAGACCGATGAGTGATGAGCCGAAGGAGAACGGCCCGGCGTCGGGGCCGCCGCCTGGCGCGCCGGTCAGCGCGCCGGCCGGTGACCGCCCCGCGCGTCCGCCGGCGCGCGACAGTCGGGACGGAAGGGATACCCGCGGTCGCGACGGCAGAGACAGCCGCGATAGTCGCGACGGACGGGACAGACGGCCCAAGCGACGCTTTGGCGGTCGGGGACGTCGCAAGGTATGCCGTTTCTGCGCCGACAAGACGCTCCCACTCGACTACAAGTGGTCGGAAGTACTCGAGGACTTCATCAGCGAGCGCGGCCGGATCGTTCCGAGCCGGACCAGCGGCACGTGCGCCAAGCATCAGCGTCGGCTGAAGATCGCCATCAAGCAGGCGCGCAGTGTAGCGTTGCTGCGCTACTCGAGGAGCTGACGATGAAAGTCATTCTTCGCGAGGACGTTCCCGGGCTCGGCATCATCGGTGAGGTTGTCCGTGTGAGACCCGGGTACGCGCGAAACTTCCTGATCCCACGAGGGCTCGCGGTGCTTGCCGATGCGCGCAACGTGAAGCAGCTCGATCATCAACAGCGTGTGATCGCGGCGAAGAAGGCACGCGAGCGGGGAGTCTACGAGAAGCTCGCCGCCGAGATGGGCGCCGTCGTCGTCGAGACCGAGGCGCGCGCCGGGCGCGGCGGAAGGCTGTTCGGGTCGGTGACGAACATGGAAGTCCACCGCCTGCTGTCCGAGAAGGGATTCGAGCTCGATCGTCGCCGCATCGAGATCAAGGAGCCGATCAAGCAGGTCGGTGAGTTCGAGGTTCGCGTTCGCGTGGGGCAGGACGTCGACACGACAATCAAGGTAGTCGTGAAGCCGCTCGGCGGAGAGCTCGAGGACAAGTCGGTCGATGGCGATGACGAGGCTCCGCCCGCTCGGCTGCCCGATGCCGAGGCCGAAGCGAAGGCCGGCGCCGGGGAAGGTGAGGACGATTCGTCGGGTAGTGCGGCCGTGGACGGCGGCGCGGTCGATGGCGGCCAGAAGAAGGCGTCCGGCGAGGAACAGTCCTAGCCCGTGGCGGTCTGGCTGCTCGGGTTGGCCGAGCGGTCTGAGTTCTTGCCCGATCTTGGCGAGCTCAGCAGGTGAGTTCGCCATCTCAGTGTATGACGCCGCCTCAGCCGGCTAGATGCGGCTGCGCGGCAACGGTTTGGCGTCGTCGCGCCGCCAGCGTCTCGATCCCGTTATCGTCCCGACGGCGGGCGAGCACGGCGTGAGGGCCTGGCACATCCAACGTGTGCCTCGGGGGTCGAGGCGGCCGACGGGATTCACTCCGATATCGCCCGCCGCTTCTTCGGCGCGGGGGATATCTCCTGCGACGAGTACATCGACCGCGGCCGAGTGGGCGGGCGCAAGCAGGCGGGCAGGCTCGAGATGCAGTGCGAGACGGGGTGGTGACGGATGGCGACATCGCCCGTTTCCGCTGCAACTTCGAGATTTGTTGACTAGCGGTTCCGCGGTTGTTAGAGGATTCTATTGGTCCATTTTTGTATTCTCGCATAAGATACAGGCACGTAGCTCAGTGGGAGAGCACTTCCCTGACACGGAAGGGGTCGGCGGTTCAATCCCGCCCGTGCCTACCAGCGTGATACGGAGGAGATCGACGGGGAACGAGACAGCACCGATGGGAGGACGCCACCCGGAGACGGGCTGGCGGACACAAGAGTTCGAGCCGACGACGGCGCGAGCGCCCCAAGGTAGCGGCACCCCGAGCGCAAGTCGCAGAAGCTGGAAATCCTGATGTCAGAGGAGATCACCGTCACCGTCGCCGGCCGTGAGCCGGTGCGCGTTGCGCGCGGCACGACCGTGCGCGAGGCGCTCGGACAGTCGCTCGGCGATGGGGCGCGGCGCGCCGTGGCGGCCGTGTTGCGGGAGCCTCCCGACAGACAGGATGCGCGCAACGGCAATTCCGCGGTTGACCTCCACCTCCCTCTCGAATCCGACTGCGACCTCGAGCCGATCGAGGCCTCCAGGGTGGAGGCCCTCGACGTCATCCGACATTCGGCCGCTCATCTCCTCGCCCAGGCCGTAAAACGTCTCTACCCGGAGGCCCAGGTTACGATCGGGCCCGTGATCCAGGACGGGTTCTACTACGACTTCAAGTACGACGCCGGCTTCACTCCCGATGACCTCGAGAAACTAGAGGCGGAGATGAAGAAGATCGTCGAGGAGAAGCTGGAGATCACACGCGAAGTCGTCTCGCGCCAGCAGGCCGTCGCGATGTTCGAGGCGATGGGCGAGCACTTCAAGGTCGAGATCGTTCGCGACCTTCCGGACGAGCCCATCACGGTCTATCGACAGGGCGACTTCGTCGACTTGTGTCGCGGCCCGCACGTGCCGAGCACGTTCGTGCTGAAGGCCGTCAAGCTGCTGAGCGTTGCCGGCGCGTACTGGCGCGGCGACGAGAAGAACCCGATGCTCCAGCGTATCTACGGGACGGCCTTCGCCGATCCGAGGGCGCTCAAGCAGCACCTGACTCACCTCGAAGAGGCTCGCAAGCGCGACCACCGTCGTCTCGGTAAAGAGCTCGGTCTGTTCAGCTTCCACAAGGAAGCGCCGGCAACCCCGTTCTTCCTCCCCGATGGTACGGTCGTCTACAACCTCCTCGTCGACTATATCCGCGCGCTGTACGAGAAGTACGATTACAGCGAGGTCATCACGCCGCAGATTCTCGACGTCGACCTGTGGTATCGCTCGGGCCACTACGATCACTACAAGGACAACATGTACTTCACCGAGATCGACGAGCGTGAGTTCGCGGTGAAGCCGATGAACTGTCCGACGCACTGCCTGATCTATGGCGAGAACATTCGCTCGTATCGCGACCTGCCGATTCGCTTTGCCGACTTCGGCCGGCTGCACCGCTTCGAGCGATCCGGCGTGGTCCATGGCCTGACGCGCGTTCGCTCCTTCTGCCAGGATGACGCTCACATCTACTGCATGCCCGAGCAGATCCAGGCCGAGATCCGCGCGGTGATCGAGATGATCATCTCGACGCAGAAGGCGTTCGGCTTCGAAGAGACGCGCGTGTACCTCTCGACGCGCCCGGAGAACAGCATCGGCGAGACCGAGGTGTGGGAACGGGCCGAGGCCACTCTCAAGGAGGCGCTCGAGGCCGAGTCGATCGCCTACCAGATCAACGAGGGGGACGGGGCGTTCTATGGCCCGAAGATCGATTTCTGCGTTCTCGATGCTATGAAGCGCGAGTGGCAGCTCAGTACGGCGCAGCTCGATTTCTCCATGCCGGAGCGCTTCGAGCTCACGTACGTGGACAGCTCGGGAAGTCAGGCACGACCCGTCATGGTGCACCGTGCGATCCTAGGCTCGCTCGAGAGGTTCATCGGGATCCTCATCGAGCATACCGGCGGGGCTCTGCCGCTGTGGTTGGCGCCCTGTCAGGTGCGTCTGGTCACGGTGACGGATCGGCAGAATGAGTACGCCGCGGCCGCGGAGAAGTCCCTGCGCGCTCGGGGGATCCGTGCGCGGGCGGACTTGCGAAACGAGAAACTGGGCTTCAAGATCCGTGAGGCCCGACAGGCCAAGGTTCCGGTGACGGCGGTCATCGGTGACCGCGAGGTGGAGGACGGGACGGTTGCGCCGCGCTTGCGCGACGGCAGCCAGCCCGGCGCGATGCCGCTCGACGCGTTCACCGACTGGATCGTGGAACGGGCTGTACCCGATAACGGAGGTGTGCCATAGCACGAGACGACGAGGTCAGAATCAACTCCGGGATCACCGCGCGTGAAGTGCGGCTGATCGACACCGGCGGCGAGCAACTCGGTGTCCTGCCGGTAGCGCAGGCCCAGGCGATTGCCGACGATCGCAAGCTGGATCTGGTGGAGGTGGCGGGCACCGCACAGCCGCCGGTCTGCCGGATCATGGACTTTCACAAGTTCCGCTACGAGCAGCGGAAGAAGACCCAGGAGTCCAACAAGAAGTCCGTCGCGACGGCGCTGAAGGCGGTCAAGATCCGGTCGCGGACCGAGGCCCACGACATCGCCTTCAAGACGAAGCACATTCTTCGCTTCCTTGAGCAGGGGCACCGCGTGAAGGTGTCGGTCTTCTTCAAGGGGCGAGAGATCACGCGGCCGCAGTTGGGACGGGTCATGCTGGATCGAGTCCTCGAGTCGATCTCCAACGTGGCGTCGCCCGAAGGCGAGCCGCGCATGGAGGGCCGCCACATGTCGGTCGTCGTCGTGCCGTCGAAGGCGTCCTCAGGCGGGGCGTGACAGTGAGATCGGCTGGTTGGCCGAGAAAGTCGAGGGTGCCGGGCTGGCGCGGAGCTGGTGCGAGCGCCCGAGAGATGGAGCAGTCAGAAAGATGCCGAAGATGAAGACGAAGAGAGGTGCCGCCAAGCGGTTCCGGTTCACGGGCAGCGGTAAGATCCGCCGCCGCCGGGCATACCTGCGCCATATCCTCACCAACAAGAGCCGCAAGCAGAAGCGCAGACTGGGTACGGCTACCACGGTCGCAGTGTCGGACCAGAAAGAAGTCCGGCGCATGTTGCCGTACGGCTAGCGCGGGAAGGGAGACAAACCGATGCCACGCGTTACCAGAGGTGTGAAGGCCAGGCGCCGTCGCAACAAGATTCTCAAGCTCGCCAAGGGCAACGTCGGCGGTCGTAGGCTTTACCGCCAGGGACGGGAGACCGTCGAGAAAGGGCTTACCTACGCCTACCGAGACCGCAAGGTCCGTAAGCGTGATTTCCGGCGTCTGTGGATCGTACGAATCAACGCCGCCGCCCGGCACGAAGGACTGAGTTACTCGACCCTGATGAACGGTCTGAAGAAGGCTGGCGTCGAGGTCGACCGCAAGGTGCTGGCCGAAATGGCCGTCAACGAGCGCGACGCGTTCAACGATCTGGTCAACGTCGCCAAGTCCAAGCTGGCCGCCTGAGGCCGATTGCAGCCGAGCGACCGTGGGCATCGGCGCAGTGGCGAGCCCGCGCATCGGCACATGAGCGAAAGCATTCGCGAACAGCTCGCACGCCTCGAGTCAGAGGCGCGCGACACCATCGCTGCGGCTGCGGACACGCGCGGCCTCGAGTCCGTGCGCGTTCGGTTCCTCGGCAAGAAAGGCTCACTCACGCAAGTTCTGCGTGGGATGGCGGCCCTTGATGCGTCCGAGCGGCCGGCGGCCGGCAAGCTGGTCAACTCGACCAAGGACGCTATCCAGGAGGCGATCACGGTGCGGGAGGCCGAGCTCGGCGACGAGGAGCGCCGCAAGCGGCTCGAGGGGCCGCCGCTCGACGTCTCGCTGCCTTCCTACGGCCCTGGCCCGGGCAGGGTTCATCCACTGATGCGGACGATGGCCGAGATCTGCGAGGTCCTGTCCAGCCTCGGCTTCAGCATCGCCGACGGACCGGACGTCGAGGACGAGTACCACAATTTCGAGGCGCTCAACATTCCCGCCGATCATCCCGCGCGTGACATGCAGGATACGTTCTTTGTCGAGGGCGGCGGCATCCTGCGCACGCATACTTCGCCGGTGCAGATCCGTGTGATGGAGCGTAGCGAGCCGCCCCTGGCGATCATCGCGCCCGGCGCCGTCTACCGTCATGATGACGACGTTACGCACTCACCGATGTTCCACCAGATCGAGGGGCTGCTCGTCGATGAGGGCGTCAACTTCGGCCACCTCAAGCACGTGCTGACGGTCTTTCTGAGAACGATCTTCGGTGAGGGGGCGCCGGTACGTTTCCGGGCGAGCTATTTTCCGTTTACCGAACCGAGCGCGGAGGTCGATGTCGGCTGCGTGATCTGCGCGGCGACGGGGGAGGGCGAGCGAGGCACGTGTCGGGTGTGCAAGGGCACGGGATGGCTCGAGATTCTCGGCTCCGGGATGGTTCATCCGGCGGTCTTCGAGCACGTCGGTTACGATCCGGAGGTCTACACCGGTTTCGCCTTCGGGATCGGAGTCGAGCGGATCGCGATGCTGCGCTACGGCATCGCCGATATCCGCCTATTCTATGCCAATGACTC
>SPBQ01000001.1 GCA_004525875.1 Myxococcales bacterium | reverse complement strand
CTGGCAGCTTGTCGGCGTCGGCGGCGTCCTTGCATTTGCGCAGCTGCTTGAGCCACGCGGTTGCGACCTTACGAGACTGTTTCGACGCCGTGTGCTGGCACTTACGCTCGGCGGCCGGAATCTCGCCAGGCGTCGTGTACAGGACCGCGACAAGGTCGGCGATCGTCGAATCGTGGTCCGCACGCAAGCAGGTGACGAGGCCCTCGGATGTCGTTTCGTCCTCGCAATCGCCGCCGAAGCGCAGCGTGGTGACGACCGGGTCGGCGCAGCTCCTGACGACCTGCGCTGTCAGCTTGCCGGCGGCCTTGGAGATCTTGAGCGCGGTCTTTGGTTCGGTGCCACAGTCCGTGCCCGCCGCGAGCTTGCCGGTGGACACGGCGTCCCGGCACTTGGCCAGAGCGCCTGCGGCCATCTTGAAGTACTTCGCCGCGGCCGACCCCGCCGCGCGTCGACAGCTGGCTTGATGGTCCGTGACGCCTGCCGTCGCGGGAGCAGGCAGGGCGAGGGTCCCGAGCCCGCCCAGCGCGAGAGCGAGGGTGGTGCTGGTGAGGAGAGTCTTCAGGTCGGAGCCGGAAACGGTGTTCATGGTGGCCGATAGTGTGGGCCTCGGGACGCGGGTTAGGCAAGCCTCGTGCTTGGTGGCTGGAGCGTCCGGGAACGAGCGCCAGGTGATGGGCTAGGCACGCGAGATTCCAGGCTTTTTCGAGCGGGTAGCGGTTTGCCTATTCTCCGAGCGCCCGCTAGCTAGAGCCGTTCGCGCCTCCGCGAACACGGCCTGACGCCCCTCGATCGGCGCTTCTGCAAAACATGGGCAAGCATCAGCGGGTAGCCGTCTCATCGATCGGCGAGCCGATCACCATTGATTTCAGGGGCGAGATCATCGCCGATCGGGACGGGACGAAACGGGGATCGGCGATCGGCTCCGGCGAGGCGACTGGCTCGAACCGGTTGTGATGTCGCGCAAGCGGCGGGGAGACTTCGCAAGATGGGACGCAAGAAGATCGCGCTGATTGGCGCGGGAAACATCGGTGGCACGATGGCTCACCTGGCCGCTCTGCGCGGGCTCGGCGACGTCGTTCTCTTCGACGTCGTGGACGGACTTCCGCAGGGGAAGGCGCTGGATCTGGCTGCCGCCGGCCCGGTGGAGCCGTTCGACGTTTCGATCACGGGCACGAACAGCTACCAGGACATCGCAGGCGCCGACGTATGCATCGTCACGGCGGGCCTGGCGCGCAAGCCCGGCATGAGCCGTGACGACCTGCTGTCGACCAACGCCAAGATCCTGACGCAGGTGTCGAAGGGCATCGCCGACAACGCCCCGGACGCTTTCGTCATCATCGTCTCCAATCCGCTCGACGCGATGGTCACGCTGGCCAAGCGCGCGACCGGATTCCCGAAGCAGCGCGTCGTCGGCATGGCAGGCGTCCTCGACTCGGCCCGCTATCGTACCTTTCTGGCCTGGGAGCTCGGCGTGTCGGTGGAGTCGGTGCAGGCGACGGTGCTCGGTGGCCACGGCGACGACATGGTCCCCGTGCGCTCGAGCTGCACCGTCGGCGGCGCGCCCGTCACGGACTTCATCTCGGTCAAACGCCTCGATGAGATCGAGGAACGCGTGCGCCAGGCGGGCGGCGAGGTCGTGGCGCTGCTCAAGACGGGCTCGGCGTTCTACTCTCCGGCCACGTCAGCGATCCGCATGGCCCAGGCCTATCTCGAGGACAAGAAGGAAGTGCTGCCGGTGGCGGCCTATCTCGAGGGCGAGTACGGCTACTCGGGCTTTTACCTCGGCGTGCCCGCGCGTATCGGCGCCGGGGGCGTGGAAGAGGTCGTCGAGGTCAAGCTCAACGAGGACGAGAGCAAGCAGCTCGAGGTTTCCGCATCCCACGTCAAAGAGCTCGTCGACGCGCTCGACAACGTGCTGGCCGGATAGAGCGCGGATGAACGTACACGAGTATCAGGCCAAGGAGCTGCTGCGTGGATTCGGCGTCGCCGTACCGCGTGGGAAGATGGTCACCAGCGCGGCCGACGCGCGCAAGGCCGCCGAGCAACTCGGCACGCCGGTGATCGTGGTGAAATCGCAGATTCACGCGGGCGGCCGCGGAGCCGGCGCGATCGTTGCCAACGAGGCCGAAGCCGCGACGGTCTTCGAGGCCAACTTGAAGAGCGAGGGCCTGCCGAAGCACGGCAGGTCCGGTGGAGTCCGTCTGGCGAAGTCGCCCGACCAGGCCGCGGAGTTCGCCGAGTCGATTTTCGGCAACCTGCTCGTCACGCGCCAGACGGGAGCGGCGGGTAAGCAGGTGCGGCGCGTCCTGATCGAGGAAGGCTGTGATATCGCTCGGGAGCTCTACCTCAGCATTCTCCTCGACCGCAGCACTGGACGGGTCGTCGTGATGGCGAGCACCGAGGGTGGCATGGACATCGAGAAGGTCGCCGAGGAGACTCCCGACAGGATCTTTCGCCAGTCGGTCGACCCTGTCGTCGGACTCGGCGACTTCCAGGCCCGCAACCTCGCGTTCAACCTCGGTGTGTCCGCCGACAGGACGAAGGAGGCCGTTGCGTTTATCAAGGCGCTCTACGCGGCCTACTCCGAGCTCGACGCCTCACTGCTGGAGATCAACCCGCTCGTGCTGACGGGCTCCGGAGACTTGCTCGCGCTCGACGCCAAGCTCTCGTTCGATGACAACGCGCTCTACCGTCATCCCGAGGTTCGCGAGCTTCGCGACGAGAACGAGGAAGATCCGAAGGAGCGGCGTGCCGCCGAATTCGATCTCAGCTACATCGCACTCGACGGGAGCATCGGCTGCATGGTGAACGGCGCCGGCCTGGCGATGGCCACGATGGACATCATTCACCACCACGGTGGCGAGCCCGCAAATTTCTGCGACGTAGGCGGTGGCGCGAATGCCGAGAAAGTGGGAGAGGCCTTCAAGATCATCCTCGCCGATCCGAACGTGAAGGCGATCTTCATCAATATCTTCGGCGGCATCATGCAGTGCGACGTGCTGGCGGACGGGGTGGTGCAAGCCGCGAGGAATGTGGGCATCGAGGTTCCGCTGGTGGTTCGCATGGAGGGCACCAACGTCGAGCGCGGCCGCGAGATCCTCGCCGATTCGGGCATCGATATCATCTCGGCCGCCGACATGACCGACGGTGCCAAGAAGGCCGTGGAGGCGGCAGGTCGCACATGAGCGTTCTCCTCAACAAGGATAGTCGAGTCGTCACGCAGGGACTCGGCAAGACCGGCCAGTTCCATCTCAGGGGGTGCCGTGAGTACGGTACCCAGATGGTCGCCGGTGTGCGGCCGGGCAAGGGCGGGACCGACTTCGAGGGCGTCGCCATCTTCGACACGGTCGAGCAGGCTGTCCGCAACGAGGGCATCAACGTCTCTGTCATCTACGTGCCGCCGCCCGGCGCGGCCGACGCGATCATGGAAGCGGCGGACGCCGGCGTCGCGCTCATCGTATGCATCACCGAGGGCATCCCGGTCGCCGACATGGTGAAGGTGAAACGCTTCCTCGAGGGGCGCGACTGCCGGCTGATCGGGCCGAACTGCCCGGGCATCATTACACCGGGCCAGGCCAAGGTCGGCATCATGCCCGGCTACATCCACCAGCCGGGCCGCATCGGGGTGGTGTCGCGGTCGGGCACGCTCACCTACGAGGCCGTTCATCAGCTCACGCTGCTCGGAATCGGTCAGTCGACGTGTATCGGCATCGGAGGGGATCCGATCATCGGCACGACCCATCTCGATGCCATGAAGCTGTTCAACGACGACCCCGACACCGACGGTGTCGTGATGATCGGCGAGATCGGCGGCAACGCCGAGGAGACGGCCGCCGAGTGGGTGGGCAAGAACATGACCAAGCCCGTCGCCGCGTTCATCGGCGGGCAGACCGCCCCTCCGGGCAAGCGCATGGGGCACGCCGGCGCGATCATCTCGGGCGGCAAGGGCACGGCGGCCGACAAGATAGCGGCGCTAACGGCGGCAGGCATCAGCGTGGCGAGCAGCCCTGCCGACATGGGCGCAGCGCTCGTCAAAGCCATGGCGAGCAGCGATTAGTAGGGAGAATCCGACCATGATCGAGCGAACATTTTCCATCGTGAAGCCCGATGCGACGGCAGCCAACGCGATCGGCGGGGTGCTTGGCCTCATCGAGAAGGGCGGGCTGAAAATCATCGCTTCCAAGATGATTCACATGACCAGGCGCCAGGCGGAGGGCTTCTACGCCGTGCACAAGGAGCGCCCGTTCTTCAGCGACCTCACCGTCTTCATGTCGGAGGGGCCGTGCGTGGTGTCCGCGCTCGAGGGCGAGAACGCCATCGAGAAGTACCGGCAGATACTCGGCGCGACGAATCCCGCGGAAGCGGCCGAGGGTACGATCCGCAAGGTCTACGGCACGGACATCGAGCGCAACGCGGCTCACGGTTCGGACGGTCCGGAGACCGCGGCGTTCGAGATCGGTTACTTCTTCAACGATCTGGAGATCCACTCCCGCTGACGCCGGCGTGGCCGTCATGTCCGTAGCCGGCCGCAAACGCCCCGACCTGCGTTCCCAGCGTCTGGCCGATCTCGCGGAGTGGGTCGAGCGACGAGGCTTCGAGCCGTACCGTGCGAGCCAGATCGCCGGCTGGGCCTACAACCGGTCGCCGGCGGAGCTCGGCGACATGTCCAATCTGCCCGCCGAGGTGCGCGCGGCGCTCGAGGAAGACTTCGACTGCTCGCTTCCCCGCGTGGCGCATCAGAGCGAATCTGTGGACGGCACGATCAAGCTGCTCGTCGAGCTCGGCGACACGGAGGTCATCGAGAGCGTCATCATCCCGCGCGAGGAGCGGCTCACGCTCTGCATCTCCTCACAGGTGGGCTGCGCGATCGACTGCGCGTTCTGTGCGACGGCGCGGCTGGGCCTGAGGCGAAACCTGGAGCCGGCCGAGATTGTCGTGCAGGTGCTGCATGCGCGCGCGAAGGCGGCGCCGCATCCGCTGACGAACTATGTATTCATGGGTATGGGTGAACCGCTCGCCAACTACGACCGGCTGCTGCGCGCTATCGAGATCATGACGGCGCGCTGGGGGCTGGCGATTTCACCGCGGCGGATCACCGTTTCCACGGCCGGGCTGGTTCCGCAGCTCGAGCGGCTCGCGCGCGACACGAGCGTGCATGTCGCGGTCTCGCTGACGGCGGCGCGCGATGAACTGCGTGACCGGCTGATGCCGATCAACAAGCGCTATCCACTCGCCGAGCTCATGGCGGCGTGCAAGCGACTGGAGCTTCCACGGCGCAAGCGGGTGACGCTCGAGTACGTTCTGCTCGGTGGCGTCAACGACACCGCTCGCGACGCGCGTGAGCTCATCGCGCTGGTGCACGACATCCCGGTGAAGCTGAACCTGATTCCGTTCAACCCGTTTCCGGGCTCTGGTTTCGAGCGTCCCGACGACGCTACGGTGGAGCGCTTCCAGGAACAGATGCTCGCCGCCGGCATCCACGCGACGGTGCGCAAGAGCCGTGGGCGGGACATCGAGGCCGCCTGTGGCCAGCTCGCCACGGCGGCGGGCGCCGGTTCCACGTACGCCGAGCCGGCCTGAGACGCGATGCGATGGGCGGCATCGGGATCATCGTCAATCCCCGTGCAAGCGGTAACAAGCGGCGGCCGGGCCGCGTTGCGCGCTTCGAGTCGATCGTCGGCGACGACGGTGAGGTCATTGCCACGTCCGATCTTGCCGAGCTCGACGCCGCGCTCGTGCGATTTCGCGACGACCGCGCCGAGATCGTCGCCGTGTGTGGCGGTGACGGCAGCTTCTTCCACGTGATTTCGCGGATGGTGCGGCTATGGGGTGAGCGCCCGCTGCCGCTGCTGCTCCCGCTTCGCGCCGGGACGATCAACAATCTCGCGCGTACGATCGGGGCGCGGCGCCGTTGCGCGGAGTCGATGCTCGCGCACGTGATCAAGGACTATCGGCAGGGGCGCACGCACGAGGTCACTGAGCGGAACTTGATCTGCGTAAACGGTGAGCACTACGGGTACATCGTCGGTGCCGGTCTCATCACGAATTTCCTCAGGCTCTACTACAGCGGACGTAAGCCCGGCCCGCTGCGGGCGTTCGGGCTGCTATCAGTGTGCGGCATTTCATGGATCTTCGGCACGTCGCTGATCGGCGCGGTGGTGACCACCATCGAGGCCGACGTAGAGTGCGACGGCGAGCACGTTCCGTACCGAGGCTATACGATGATCCTGGCCAGCTCGGTGGCGCATATCGGGCTCGGCGTGAAGCCGTTCTATCTCAGCGCGCGCAAGCGTGGCTATTACCACCTGCTGGCCGGCAGCAGCACGGCTGGGCAGCTGCTCGGCAAGCTCTGGCGCTTCTTCCGCGGCTTTCCTGCCGACCTCGATAACCTCTACGACAATGTAGCCGCGCACGTGGTGATCGAGTTCGCCGAGCCGCAGCCCTACACGATCAACGGCGAGATCCTCGACCCCGTCCGGGTGCTGACCCTGGAACCCGGCCCCCGGGTGTCGTTCGTTCGCGGCTGACGTGTCGGCAGGCGTTTCCTCTGCGCACGGCAGCCGGTAGGATCGACGGCTTGTCGCTCCTGGGGATCATCGGAGGCAGTGGCCTGTACGAGATGCAGGACCTCGAGGACGTCGAGCGCATCGCGCTCGACACGCCCTTCGGTGCGCCGTCGGACGACTACGTCGTGGGGACGCTGGCGGGGCGGCGGCTCGCATTCCTGCCGCGTCACGGAGTCGGGCACCGTATCGCGCCGTCCGAGCTCAACTTCCGGGCAAACATTTACGGCTTCAAGGCGCTTGGCGCCGATGCCATCGTGTCGCTGTCCGCGGTCGGCAGCCTGCGCGAGGAGATCGCGCCGGGCGACGTGGTGGTGCCGGACCAGTTCATCGACCGGACGCGTGGGCGTGTCTCGACGTTCTTCGGCGACGGCGTCGTGGCGCACGTCGCATTCGCAGATCCGTTCTGTCCCGCGCTGAGCCCGCTGGCCGCCGAGTGCTCGGAGGAGGCTGGCGCGAGCGTGCATGCGGGCGGCACCTACGTTTGCATGGAAGGGCCGCAGTTCTCCACGCGGGCGGAGTCGCACCTGTACCGCTCCTGGGGCGGTGACATCATCGGCATGACGAATCTTCAAGAGGCGAAGCTGGCGCGTGAGGCCGAGCTCTGCTTCGTGACGCTGGCGACGGCGACCGACTACGATTGCTGGCGCGACGAGGAAGAGGCGGTTGATATCGGCGACGTGCTGCGTGTACTGCAGGCGAACTCGGAGCTCGCGCGCGCCATCATTCGCCGCATCGCGACGCGGATCGCCGACACACGTGAGTGCGGCTGCCGCACCGCGCTCGATGCGGCCATCATCACCGACCCGGCCCGGATCCCGGTCGAGCGAGCGCAGGCGCTCGCAGTCGTGGCCGGACGGGTCATGAAAACAGGAGACCAGCAGGGATGAGCAGTTCGGTGTGTGTCGTGGGGTCGGTGGCGCTCGATACGATCGAGACGCCGGCGGGAAAGGCGCCGGAGGTGCTCGGCGGATCGTGCTCGTACTTTTCGGTGGCGGCCAGTTTCTTCGCGCCCGTCAACATGGTCGGCGTCGTGGGTAGCGACTTCCCGGAAGAGGAGCGGAGCTTTCTCGAGTCGCGCGGCATCAGTCTCGAGGGACTGGAGGTCGTCGAGGGGCGCACGTTTCGCTGGACGGGCCGCTACCATGAGGACGTCAACATCCGCGACACGCTCGACTTGCAGCTCAACGTGTTCGGCGATTTCAGCCCGGACCTGCCCGACGCCTACCGCGACAGCGAGCTGGTGTTTCTCGCCAACATCCAGCCCGATCTTCAGGACAAAGTCCTCTCCCAGCTTCGTTCGGTGAAGCTCATCGGTGCGGACACGATGGACCACTGGATCGAGGGCAGCCGGCAGGAGCTCGAGCGGTTGCTGTCGAAGGTGGATCTGCTGTCGATCAACGACTCGGAGGCGGTCCAGCTCTCGGGCGAGACGAACGTGGTGGCGGCCGCGCGCAAGATCCTGGAGATGGGGCCCGACACGCTTATTATCAAGCGTGGAGAGTACGGGGCGCTGCAGTTCGCGGCCGACGACATTTTCGCCGTGCCGGCGTTTCCGCTCGAGACGGTGGTCGATCCGACGGGTGCGGGGGACTGCTTCGCGGGCGGATTGTTCGGTAGTCTAGCGACGGCGGGGGAGGTGACGCGCAAGAGCCTGCGTCGGGCCATCGTCCACGGAAGCGTGGTCGCCTCGTTCGCCGTCGAGGACTTCGGGCTTGGACGCCTGAAATCTCTCTCGCGTAACGACGTCGACGACCGCTACCGTCAGTTCATGGCGCTCACTGATTTCCACACCTGAGAGCCGGGCGTCGCTGCATGATGGACATCTCCGTAGTCGTTCCCATCTATAACGAGCGCGAGAACCTCGAGCGGCTACACGAGGAGATCGTCGCCGCGATGGACGGTCTCGGTCCGGGCTATAGCTACGAGGTGATCTACGTCGACGACGGGTCGGAGGACGGTAGCCGCGAGGTCTTGCGGCGTATCCACGCCGGCGACGACCGTGTCCAGGTCGTCCTCCTGCGCAAGAACTTCGGACAGACGGCCGCGATGTCTGCGGGCTTCCGGCGAGCGGCCGGCTCGATCATCGTCACGCTCGATGGCGATCTACAGAACGATCCGGCCGACATTCCCGCGCTGCTCGACAAGCTCGACGAAGGGTTCGATCTCGTTACCGGCTGGCGGCGTGATCGCAAGGACGGATTTCTGCGACGCCGCCTCCCGTCGCTCGTCGCGAACTGGATCATCCGTCGCGCGACGCGCGTCAAGGTCCACGACTACGGCTGTATGCTGAAGGCCTACCGTGCGGAGATTGCGAAAGGACTGCGGCTGTACGGCGAGATGCATCGCTTCATCCCGGCGATCGCCGACGACATGGGCGCGGTGATCGCCGAGATCGAGGTCAACCATCGTCCGCGTCGCTACGGCGACTCGAAGTACGGCCTGGGTCGCACGGTGCGCGTCGTGCTCGACCTGATCACCGTGAAATTCCTCTCGGCGTTTGCCACGCGTCCGATCCAGGTCTTCGGCCTGCTCGGGCTGTGCGTCGGGGTCGCCGGCGGCGGCCTGCTGGCCTGGCTGGCGATCGAGAAGCTGTTCCTCGGCGTCGAACTCGGCGGCCGGCCGATCGTTCTCCTGGGCATCCTGCTCAGCGTCACCAGTGTGCAGCTGGTAACGCTGGGCCTGCTCGGTGAGATGCTGGCCCGCACCTATCACGAGAGTCAGGACAAGCCGGTCTACGTGGTGCCGAGGTGCTCGAGGCGCGTTCCGGGGACGCGAGCGGCCGCGTGCGGGGCCCCGGACCGATTGTTGCCGGTCTGGGAGGCCGCTGATAGTATTCTGACCGGACTGCCGCTCCGTCTTTTTCCAGCCCCTGCAGTCTTCCGATAGGAGGCCACGTGAGAGTCTGTGTAGTCGGGACCGGATATGTCGGCCTCGTGGCGGGAACCTGTTTCGCCGAGACCGGCAACGACGTCATCTGCGTCGATATCGATGAGGCCAAGGTCGAGGCGCTCCGGCAGGGCAAGGTGCCCATCTACGAGCCGGGCCTCGAGGAGCTCATCAAGCGCAACGTGGAGGAGGGGCGCCTCGCCTTCACCACTGACCTCACGACGGCTGTGCGCCACGCGCTGGTCTGCTTCATCGCCGTAGGTACGCCGCAGGGCGATAGGGACTTCGCGCCTGATCTCAGCGCGGTCTGGACGGTAGCTCGCAACATCGGCGAGTGCATGGACGGCTACCGTGTGATCGTGACCAAGAGCACGGTTCCGGTCGGCACCCACAAGCGGGTCACGACCGAGGTTGCTGCTGCCACCGATCATCCCTTCGACATCGTGTCTAATCCGGAGTTCATGAAAGAGGGCGCCGCGATCGACGACTTCCTCAAGCCGGATCGCGTCGTGATCGGCTGTGCGGACGAGCGCGCCGGCGAGATCATCAAGGATCTGTACTCGCCGTTCTGCCGCAGCGGCGCACCGATCCTGATCATGGACAACGCGAGCGCCGAGATGACGAAGTACGCGGCAAACTCGCTTCTCGCCACGCGCATCTCGTTCATGAATGAGGTCGCGAATCTTTGTGAGCAGGTCGGCGCGGACGTTTCTCACGTACGGCAGGGCATGGGCTTCGATTCGCGCATCGGTTCGGCGTTCCTCTATGCCGGTCTCGGCTACGGTGGATCGTGCTTCCCGAAGGACGTGCGCGCAATCATCCACACGGCGGCGGAGAATCGCAGCGACTTTTCAATTCTTCGTGCGGTGGACGAGGTCAACAATCGACAGAAGAAGCGATTGTTCGAGAAGATCGACAGCTTCTACGACGGGACGCTTCGGGGCCGGACGTTCGGGATGTGGGGCCTGGCGTTCAAGCCGCGCACCGACGACATGCGCGAGGCGCCGGCCATCGGCCTGATCGAGGACCTGCTTGCGGCCGGATGCACCGTGCGCGTGCATGACCCGGAGGCGATGGAGGTTGCGCGCGGGATCTTCGGCGATCGCATCACGTATCATCGGCAGAACTACGAAGCGCTCGATGGCGCTGACGCGTTGCTGGTCGTGACCGAGTGGAACGAGTTCCGCCGGCCGGACTTCGACCGCGTGAAGGAACTCCTCAACGAGCCGGTGATCTTCGACGGTCGCAACCTCTGGGAGCCCGACTCGATGCGTAAGATCGGGTTTTCGTACTTCCCGATCGGCAGACCGCAGGTACAGCAGGTGGAGACCGGATAGGACGGCCGCGCGTCGCACGGCAAGGCGGGCTCTGGGATGGCAAGGATACTGGTGACGGGAGGTGCGGGCTTCATCGGCTCGCATCTGTGTGAACGCTTCATCGGCGAAGACCACGAGGTCATCTGTGTCGACAACCTGCTCACGGGCGAGCGCGACAACGTCGCGCACCTGCTCGCGAGTCCGCATTTCACGTTCCTCGAGCAGGACATCACCACCTACCTGTATGTAAAAGGCCCCCTGGATGCGATCATGCACTTCGCGTCGCCCGCCAGCCCGGTGGACTACCTCGAGCTGCCGATCCAGACGCTCAAGGTCGGCTCGTTGGGCACCCACAAGGCTCTCGGCCTTGCCAAGGAGAAGGGCGCACGCATCCTCGTGGCGTCCACTTCCGAGGTTTACGGCGACCCGCTCGTGCATCCCCAGGAGGAGAGCTACTGGGGTAACGTCAATCCCGTCGGCCCGCGCGGGGTGTACGACGAGGCGAAGCGCTTCATGGAAGCCATGACGATGGCCTACATGCGAACCCACGGCGTCCAGACGAGGATCGCCCGGATCTTCAATACCTACGGCCCGCGAATGCGCATGCGCGACGGACGCGTGGTACCGAACTTCATCTGCCAGGCGCTGCGTGGTGAGCCGTTGACGGTGTATGGAGACGGGTCGCAGACGCGCAGCTTCTGCTACGTCGACGACCTCGTCGAGGGCTTGACGCGCCTGCTCTGGTCGGACGAGAAGGATCCGACCAATCTGGGCAACCCGAACGAGATGACGATCCGCGACTTCGCGGTGAAGATCAAAGAACTGTCGGGTTCTTCCTCCGTGATCGAGGAGCGCCCGCTCCCGACCGACGACCCTAAGGTCCGCCAGCCCGACATCGGCAAGGCCAAGCGATTGCTCGGATGGGAGCCGCGGGTTCCGCTCGAGGTCGGTCTCGGCAACGCGATCGAGTACTTCCGCGAGAAGCTCCAGGGAACCTGAACGAGGAAGACGATGCGGATCCTGGTTACCGGCGGCGCTGGCTTCATCGGCTCGCACATCGCGCAGGCATATGCGGATGCTGGTCACGAAGTGGCGGTTCTCGACAGCCTCTTCAGCGGCCATGAGGAGAACGTTCCCGACGGCGTGTCACTATTGCGCGCCGACGTCCGATCGGCCGAAGGCGCGGACGCGGTTGCTGATTTCGCACCCGAGGTCATCAATCACCACGCGGCTCAGATGAACGTGCGTGTCTCGGTGGACGACCCTCTCTTTGACGCGGACGTCAACATCCTCGGCCTGATCAATATTATCGAGCGTGCTCGCAAGTCGGGACTGAAACGTGTCCTGTTCGCGTCGTCGGGGGGAACCGTTTACGGCGAGCCGGAGACGCTGCCTGCGACCGAGGAGTTCGAGACCCACCCGGTTTGTCCGTACGGCGTTAGCAAGCTCACGAGTGAGCACTACCTCTATTACTACAGCCGTATTCACGGGGTGGACTACGTGGCGCTACGCTACTCGAATGTTTACGGGCCGCGACAGGATCCGCACGGCGAGGCCGGAGTGATCGCGATTTTTTGTCAGAACCTGCTGGCCGACAAGGACGTGACGATCTTCGGCGACGGTCTGCAGACGCGCGACTACGTTTTCGTCGGCGATGTCGTGCGTGCCAACGTGGCCGCGCTGGAGGGCGACTTCCGCGGCTCGGTGAACATCGGCACGGGCAAGGAGTCGAACGTGGTCGAGCTCTACGATCGCGTCAAGGAGCTGGTGGGAGGGAAAGGGAAGGCTGTGCACGGGCCGGCGAAGGATGGTGAGGTGCGGCGCAATGTTCTCGACGTATCCAAGGCCGGAGCGGTTCTCGGCTGGACGCCGACGACGGAGCTCTCCGCAGGACTCGTCTCGACGGTTGACTTCTTCCGTACTCGGTCGTAGCGAGGAGGGTTGGCCCTGCTCGCGCAGGCGCCTTTCCCATGAAGGCTGAGCGGATCCGCAACTTCTCGATCATCGCGCACATCGACCACGGGAAGTCGACGCTCGCCGACCGTCTGCTAGAGCTCACCGGCACGGTCTCGGCCCGGGACATGTCCGCGCAGCTGCTCGACGACATGGATCTCGAGCGCGAGCGCGGTATCACGATCAAGGCCCGTGCGGTGCGTCTCCTCTACGACGCGGCGGACGGCGAACGCTACATGCTGAACTTGATCGACACGCCCGGTCACGTGGACTTCTCCTATGAGGTTTCCCGGTCGCTCGGCGCCTGCGAAGGGGCGCTACTGGTTGTCGATGCGAGCCAGGGGGTGGAAGCGCAGACGCTGGCGAACACCTATCTGGCCGTGGACGGCGGCCTGGCGATCGTGCCCGTCCTCAACAAGATCGATCTGCCGAGCGCCGACCCGGCGTTCGCCCGCAAGGAGATCGAGGACGTGATCGGCCTGGATGCCTCCGACGCGCTCGAGGTGAGCGCCAAGACCGGCGTCGGCGTCGCCGCGGTTCTCGAGGCGATCGTCGAGCGTATCCCGCCACCGAACGCCGATCCGGACGCCCCGCTCAAGGCCCTGATCTTCGACAGCTGGTTCGACCCCTATCTTGGCGCCGTCGTCTTGGTCCGGATCAAGGACGGTTCGATCCGCAAGGGCGACCGCATCCGCATGATGCAGGCCGGCTCGACTTTCGAGGTGACGCGCATCGGGGCGTTCACGCCCCGTCCGGTCGAGGTGGACTACCTGTCGGCTGGCGAAGTCGGTTTCATGGCGGCGAGTATCAAGGACATCGGCGAGGCGCGTATCGGCGACACGGTGACGCACGCCGCGCGTCCGTGCTCAGCGGCGTTGCCGGGTTTCAAAGAAGTCAAGCCGATGGTGTTCGCCGGTATCTTCCCGATCGACAGCGCGCAGTACGAGGCGCTGCGCGATGCGATCGACAAGCTGCGACTGAACGACTCGTCGTTCCTCTACGAGCCCGAGACCTCGATCGCGCTGGGCTTCGGGTTTCGATGCGGATTCCTCGGGCTTCTTCACATCGAGATTACGCAGGAACGTCTCGAACGCGAGTTCGGTCTTGACCTCATCACCACGGCTCCCACGGTCGCGTACCGGGTCTCGCTGACCGACGGTACGGAGATCGAGATCGACAGCCCCTCGAAGCTACCGGACCCCGTGAAGGTGGAGTCGATCTCCGAGCCGTATATCCTGGCGACGATCCACGTGCCGACCGAGTATGTGGGAGGCATCCTGGCCTTGTGCGAGGAAAAGCGCGGGCAGCAACGCGAGCTCAAGTACCCGAGCGCAGGACGGGCGATCGTCCTCTACGAGTTGCCGCTCAGCGAGATCGTTTACGACTTCTACGATCGGCTGAAGTCTGTCTCGCGCGGGTATGCTTCGCTCGACTACGAGCCGATCGACTTCCGGGTTTCGCCGCTGGCCAAGCTCGACTTGCTCATCAACGGCGACCGTGTCGACGCGCTGTCGATGATCTGCCACCGCGATCGCGCCTACTACCGCGGCCGGGAGCTGGCGCTGAGGATGAAGAAGCTCATCCCGCGCCAGATGTTCGAGATCGTGATCCAGGCCGCGATCGGGTCGAAGATCGTCGCGCGCGAGACCGTCGCGGCCATGCGCAAGAACGTGACGGCCAAGTGCTACGGCGGTGACATCACGCGAAAGCGGAAGTTGCTTGAGAAGCAGAAAGAAGGAAAAAGGAGAATGAAGCAGGTCGGCAACGTCGAGATCCCCCAGGAGGCCTTCCTGGCCGTCCTGAAGGTAGGCGACGACTAGTGGCGCTAAAGAGGGACGTACGCGCGGGCGCGCGGGCGCAAGACTCGACAGCAGGCTCGACGTGGCGGGAGTACGCCGAAGCCCTCGTGATGGCGGTGCTCCTGGCGCTGTTCATCCGGACCTTCGTCGTGCAGGCCTTCAAGATCCCCAGCGGATCGATGAAGCCGACACTGGAGATCGTTGACCACCTCCTCGTCAACAAGTTCATCTACGGGTTGAGGATCCCGTTCATCGATACCCGAATCCTCGACTTCCACCCGCCTCAGCGCGACGATGTCATCGTTTTCATCTACCCGAAGGACAAGACCAAGGACTTCATCAAGCGGGTGAAGGGGCTACCGGGCGAAACCGTGGAGGTTCGCAACAAGCAGGTGTTCATCGACGGGAAGCCGATCGACGACCCTTACGGTTTTTTCGAGGACACGAGCGGGGCGATGCGCGCTCAGCGTGACAATTTCACCTCTTTCACCGTGCCCGAGGGGCACGTCTTCGTGATGGGTGACAACCGCGATTACAGCCACGACAGCCGGTTCTGGGGCGCGGTACCGATCGACGCCATCCTGGGCAAGGCCTTCATCCTGTACTGGTCCTGGGACACCAAGTCGTTCAGGCCGCGCTGGAGCCGGCTCGGCATGCGCATCCCCGACTAGCCGCCGGAGGCGGCGTCATGCGGTGCTCCGGCACACGCCGCGTTGACAGCCGGGTCGCGAGTCAGTATCTAGGCACGGTTGCGTAGACCTTTTAATCCGGCCCGGCGAGGTCGGAAAGGGTGTGCGGGGTGTACGGGAACAGCGAACAGCAACGGCGCGTCGGCCATCCGGGCGGGCGCGGATTCCCACAGGCAGTCACGCCTCGCCGTGCTCACGGCGGGGTTTTTTTGTACCCGCCGGAGCCCACCGCAGGGCTGGGAGTCGGCCGATGAGCGCAACGCGAATTCTCGACGAGGAGCAGATCGCCCGTGCTCTGCGGCGGATCGCGCACGAGATCGTGGAACGCACCGCCGGCGCTGAGGGGATCGCCCTGGTCGGGATCCGCACCCGCGGTGTCCCCCTGGCCGAGCGGCTGGCCGGCGCCGTGGAGGGGATCGAGGGCAACGCGCCGCCGGTCGGCGCTATCGACGTGTCGTTGTACCGCGACGACGTAGGTCTCGGTTCGACGGCCTTGCTCGGTACCACGGAGCTGGCGTTCGACATACACAACATGACCGTCGTCCTCGTAGACGACGTGCTCTACACGGGCCGCACGGTACGCTCCGCGATGGACGCGCTCATTGATCTCGGCCGGCCATCCATGATCCAGCTGGCGGTGCTCGTCGACCGGGGCCACCGTGAGCTTCCGATCCGCGCGGACTACGTCGGCAAGAACATCCCGACATCGCGGGAGCAGAACGTACTGGTGAAGCTCGCCGACCAGGACGGGTGCGAGGGCGTCTTCGTCGAGGAGGGACCCGATGGATGACGTGACACGTCGCCGGCACCTGCTCGGTCTGGAAGGGGTGTCGGCCGAGGATATCCAGCTCCTGCTCGACTCCGCGCAGACCATGAAGGAGATCTCGGCGCGCGACGTGAAGAAGGTGCCCACGCTGCGTGGCAAGACCGTGATCAACCTGTTCCTCGAGAACAGCACGCGTACCCGGATATCCTTCGAGATCGCGGCCAAGCGCTTGTCCGCCGACTCGATCAACCTCTCGGGCTCGGGCTCGAGCCTCTCCAAGGGCGAGACGCTGGCCGACACGGCGCGCAATCTGGGGGCCATGTCCCCGGACGCGATCGTGATCCGTCACCAGGCGCCGGGCGCCGCTCGCCTGCTTGCGGAGATCATCGACTGTCCGATCATCAACGCTGGCGATGGAAGCCACGAGCACCCGACGCAGGCTCTGCTCGACCTGCTCACGATCTACGAGCACAAGCCGCAGATCGCCGGGCTGACGGTGACGATCGTTGGCGACATCCTGCATTCGCGCGTGGCGCGGTCGAACATCCACGGCTTGCTCACGCTCGGTGCTACAGTGCGGCTGTGCGGTCCGCCGACGCTGCTGCCTGCGGAATTTGCCGAGCTCGGCTGCGAGCTCTACTACAACGTCGGCGAGGCTGTGCGCGACGTCGACGTTGTGATGATGCTGAGGATCCAGCGAGAGCGGCAAGAGGGAAACTACTTCCCCAGCCTCGACGAGTACGCACGCTACTTCTGTCTCACCGAGGAGATCATGGCGGAGGCCGCATTGGACGTCATCATCCTGCATCCCGGGCCGATGAACCGCGGCATCGAGATCTCCAGCGGCGTCGCCGACGGGCCGTACTCGCTGATGATGAACCAGGTAGCCAACGGCGTGGCGATGCGGATGGCCGTTCTCTACCAGTTGATCGTTCCCGGTGCGGGCGGCCTTCGCGGGAGCGAGCTGGGCCGCCGCCAGGTGGAGCCGGCGCGGCCGCTGCTGAAGAAGGCGGCCGGTGAGGCAGGGATCTGAGGACGGCGGTGCGCGCGTGAGCGAGAGAAGCCGAACACTGAAGCCGATGCTCGTCACCGGCGGCCATGTGGTCGATCCGGCCGCCGACGTGGACGGGCCGGCCGACTTGCTGATCGATGGCGGCGTGATCGTGGCCATCGACAAGCCCGGAGCCATCGGTGGTGCGGCGGCGGCCGTCTCCGCTGTGGTGGACGCCGCCGGTCACATCGTCTCCCCCGGATTCATCGACATGCACGTCCACCTGCGCGAGCCGGGCTACGAGTACAAGGAGACGGTGGCGACGGGCTGCATGTCGGCCGTGGTCGGTGGTGTAACGTCGATCGGCTGCATGGCCAACACGAACCCTATCAACGACAATGCGGCGGTCACGCGTTACATCATCGGCAAGGGTCGCATCGCGCAGCTTGCCAACGTGTTCCCGATCGGCGCCGTGTCGCTCGGGCTCGGAGGGGAACAACTCGCCGAGTTCGGAGAGATGGCCGAGGCCGGCATCGTCGCGGTGTCCGACGACGGCATGCCGATCATGAACAGCACCCTCATGAGGCGCGCGCTCGAGTACGCACGCATGTTCGGATTTCCAGTCATCGCACATGAGGAAGACCTGTGCTTGTGTGCGGGCGGCGTGATGAACGAAGGGCTGACGTCGGTCCGGCTAGGGCTTCGTGGCATACCCTCGGTTGCCGAGTCGGTGATGGTAGCGCGCGACATCGAGCTGGCCCGTTACACGGGCGGTCGTCTGCACGTGGCCCATCTGTCAACGGCCGAGTCGGTGGAAATGGTGCGGCGGGCCAAGGCCGAAGGGATCGCCGTCACCGCGGAGGCCACGCCGCATCACTTCACACTCGACGATACAGCCGTGGAGGACTACAACACCAACGCGAAGATGTACCCACCGCTGCGAACCTCGCGCGACGTGGACGCGGTGCGAGAGGGACTCGCCGATGGCGCCATCGACACCATCGCGACGGACCACGCGCCCCATCACCGCGACGAGAAAGGAGTCTCGTTCGACAATGCGGCCAAGGGCATCGTCGGCATGGAGACGATGCTGCCGCTCTCGCTCGAGCTCGTTCGGCTAGGACGCATGTCGTTGCGGCGGATGATCGAGGCGATGACGATCGCGCCCGCGACGAACCTCGGGCTCGACCGCGGGACGTTGAAGGTGGGGGCGCCCGCCGACGTCGTGATCTTTGACCCCGATCGTGACTGGAATCTGGATGCGGCCTCGCTCGCGTCGAAGAGCAAGAATACGCCCTTTGACGGGTGGAACTTTAAGGGGAAGGTTGCGCGGACGATCGTCGCAGGGCGATCGGTATGGGAGGACCGTCAGTGAAGGCGACCCTGGCAATGGCTGATGGAACGATCTTTCGCGGTCGCGCGTTCGGCGCCGAGGGCAAGATCGGCGGTGAGGTCGTGTTCAACACCTCCATGACGGGGTACCAGGAGATCCTGACCGATCCGTCCTACGAGGGGCAGATCGTGGCGATGACCTACCCGGAGATCGGCAATGTCGGCGTGAACCCCGAGGACGTCGAGAGCTTCAAGCCATTCGTGCGGGGCTTCGTCGTCAAGGAGTACTGGCACACGCCGAGCAGCTGGCGTGCGCGTGCCAGCCTCGGCGACTATATGCGCGACAACGGCCTGGTAGGGATCGAGGACATCGATACGCGCGCGCTCGTCCGTCTCACGCGTGACCGCGGCGCCCAGCAGGCCGTGCTCGCGACCGGCGATGTAGACGAGGCGGCACTGGTGCTCGAGGCCAGGGCCCGTCCGAGCCTCGAGGGACAGGACCTGGCGAGCGTGGTCTCCTGCAAGAGCGCGTACCGCTGGCGGACCGGGACCTGGGCTCTCGTCGGTGGCTATTCCGAGCCGGCAGACGCCGAGGGGCCGCTGGTGGCCGCGTTCGACTTCGGCATCAAGCTGAACATTCTGCGCAACCTCACCGAGCTCGGCTGCCGTGTGATTGTCTTGCCGTCCGATACCCGGGCGGACGACGTTCGAGATCTCGCATCCGACGGACTGTTCCTTTCGAACGGGCCGGGCGACCCGGACGCCGTGTCGGGTGCGATCGCGGTGGTCGGAGAGCTCGCCAGGGAGATGCCGACGTTCGGCATCTGTCTCGGCCACCAGATCCTCGCGCTCGCGCTCGGAGCGAAGACCTACAAGATGAAGTTCGGTCATCATGGCGGCAACCAGCCCGTGATGGACGTCGACACCGGCGTGGTGGAGATTACCTCCCAGAACCACGGATTCGCCGTCGATGCGGACTCGCTGCCGGCGGGTACGCGCGTGACGCGCATGAACCTCAACGACCGGACCGTCGAGGGGCTCGAGCACGAGTCGTTGCCCGTATTTTCGGTGCAGTATCACCCGGAGGCCTCGCCCGGGCCCCACGACGCGCATCCGCTGTTCCAGAGATTCCTCGATTCCATGAAGACGCGCGCTGCCCCGGGCAACTACGAGCAGGTGCCGGTGCGCGCGATCACCGGCCTCGGCGCGGGTGCGAGGGAGTAGGGCATGGGTCGGCGAGAAGACATCAAGACGATCATGATTGTCGGCGCGGGGCCGATCGTCATCGGCCAGGCCTGCGAGTTCGATTACTCGGGCACCCAGGCGTGCAAGGCACTGCAGGAAGAGGGCTACCGCGTGGTCCTCATGAACTCGAACCCTGCGACGATCATGACCGACCCGGGCTTCGCCGACCGCACGTACATCGAGCCGATGACGCCTGAGGCGGCGGCGGCGGTGATCGCCGCCGAGCGCCCGGACGCCCTGTTGCCGACGATGGGTGGCCAGACGGCACTCAATCTCGCCATCGATCTGCACGAGTCCGGCGTTCTCGAGAAGTACGGCGTGGAGCTGATCGGTGCCAATATCGAGGCGATCAAGAAAGCGGAGGACCGTGACCTCTTCAAGGAGGCGATGAACAACATCGGCCTCGACGTGCCGCGCAGCGGTTACGCGCATTCCGTCGAGGAGGCGCGTGCCGTCGTCGAGGAGATCGGCTTGCCGGTGATCATCCGGCCGTCGCGAACGCTCGGTGGGATGGGCGCCAGCCTCGCCTTCACGAGCGAGGAGTTCGAGGAGCGTCTGAAATGGGCGCTCGACCTCTCGCCCACGCACGAGGCGCTGATCGAGGAGTCGATCGAGGGCTGGAAAGAATACGAGCTCGAGGTGATGCGGGACCGCAAGGACAACGTCGTCATCGTCTGCTCGATCGAGAACCTCGATGCGATGGGTGTCCACACCGGTGACAGCATCACGATCGCTCCGGCTCAGACGTTGACCGACAAGGAATACCAGATCATGCGTGACGCCTCGCTCGCGATCATTCGCGAGATCGGTGTCGAGACCGGCGGCTCGAACATCCAGTTTGCCGTCGATCCGAAGAGCGGACGGTTGACCGTCATCGAGATGAACCCGCGGGTGTCGCGTAGCTCGGCGCTCGCGTCCAAGGCGACAGGCTTCCCGATCGCGAAGATGGCGGCGAAGCTCGCCGTCGGCCTGACGCTGGACGAGATCCGCAATGACATCACGCGTGAGACGCCCGCCAGCTTCGAGCCGACGATCGACTACGTCGTGACGAAGATGCCGCGCTTCACGTTCGAGAAATTCGCCCAGGCCGAGGATCGGCTCACCTCGCAAATGCGCTCGGTGGGTGAGGCGATGGCGATCGGGCGGACGTTCAAGGAGAGCTTGCAGAAGGCGATGCGCTCGCTCGAGATCGGCAGCGCGGGCTTCGAGCCGCGCCCGAATGTCGCGGACGAGGACCTCGAAGAACTCGTGCGGCGACCGAACTCGGAGCGACTCTGGGACGTCGGCGAGGCGTTGCGTCGCGGCTACACGATCGATCGATTGTTCGAGCTCTCAATGATCGACCCGTGGTTCCTGGAGAACATCCAGCAGATCATCGAGTTCGAGCAGCGGTTGACGTCGCTCGGCGCGCTGAGCGCGATCGACGAGGCGACGCTGCGCAAGGCCAAGGCCTGGGGCTTCTCGGATTGCCGGCTCGGCGTGCTGCTCGGCACCGACGAAACGGCAATCCGCCGACGTCGCGAGCAGCTCGACGTCCATCCGGTCTACAAGACCGTCGATACCTGCGCAGCGGAGTTCGAGGCCTACACACCGTACTTCTACTCGAGCTACGACCAGGAGTGCGAAGCGAATCCGTCGGATCGGCAGAAGATCATGATCCTTGGTGGCGGCCCGAACCGGATCGGGCAGGGGATCGAGTTCGACTACTGCTGCGTGCACGCGGCGTTTGCGCTGCACGACGCCGGCTACGAGACGATCATGGTCAACTGCAACCCGGAGACGGTCTCGACCGACTACGACACCTCGGACCGTCTGTACTTCGAACCGCTGACGCTCGAGGACGTACTCTCGATCGTCCGTGTGGAGAAGCCCACGGGCGTGATCGTCCAGTTCGGCGGCCAGACTCCACTCAAGCTGGCCAAGGCGCTCGAAGCCGAGGGCGTGCCGATCATCGGCACGCCGCCCGAGGCGATCGACCGGGCGGAGGACCGCGAACGCTTTGCCGCGGTCCTCGACCGGCTCGGGATCGCACAGCCGCCCGGAGGTACGGCACGCACCGTGGCCGAGGCGGAAGCGATCGCCGATCGGCTCGGATTGCCCGTGCTGGTGCGGCCGTCATACGTCCTTGGTGGCCGGGCAATGGAGATCGTGCACGAGAGATCGAGGCTTCGCAGCTACATGGAGACGGCGGTCGCGAGTTCGCCGGAGCATCCCGTGCTGGTCGACAAGTTTCTCGATTCGGCGGTCGAGGTGGACGTCGACGTGATCTGCGACGGCAAGGAGGTCGTCGTCGGCGGCATCATGGAGCACATCGAGATGGCGGGCGTGCACTCCGGCGACAGCGCCTGTGCGCTGCCGCCCTGGTCGCTCGGCGCAGCGGTCTCCGACGAGATCCGGCGACAGGCGCGTGAGCTGGCGCTGGAACTCGGCGTGCTCGGCTTGATGAACGTCCAATTCGCGGTTGTCGGAGACCAGGTTTACGTGCTCGAGGTCAATCCGCGCGCGTCGCGGACCGTGCCGTTCGTGTCGAAGGCAATCGGCGTCCCGCTGGCAAAGCTGGCCGCTCGCGTGATGGCCGGAGAGACGCTCGCGGAGCTCGGCTTCACGAATGAGATCGTTCCGCCGTTCACGTCGGTGAAGGAATCGGTGTTCCCGTTCATCAAGTTCCCGGGGGTCGACACGCTGCTCGGGCCGGAGATGAAGTCGACGGGCGAGGTCATGGGGATCGATCCGCGCTTCGGGATCGCCTTCGCCAAGGCGGAGGTGGCCGCGGGCAATCGTCTTCCCGAAGGAGGCACCGCACTGGTGAGCGTGCGCGAGGAGGACCGTGGCGCGATCGAAGCGGTCGCGCGAAAGCTCGTCGGCGCCGGTATCCGGCTGCTCGGCACGCGCGGCACCGCCGCATTCCTGCGCAGCTGCGGGATCGAGTGCGACGCGGTCAACAAGGTTCGGGACGGTTCGCCGCATACGGTCGATGCGATCCGCTCCGGTGAGGTCTCGGCGGTATTCAATACGGTGGGGACGCCGGAGAGTATCCAGGACTCGTTCTCGCTACGACGTGCCGCACTCGAGAGCGGCGTTCCGTACTTCACCAGCATGGCGGCGGCGCTCGCAGCCTCCGAAGGAGTGTCGCTTCTCGCCGGTTCAACGCCGACGGTGCGGGCGCTGCAGGATCTACACGCGAAGAACTGGGAGTGAGCCCCGACACGTGAATCTCGCCGACCCGGTTCAGTTCGTGAAAGGCGTCGGCCCGCGCCGGGCGGAGATGCTCGAGAAGGCCGGTCTGGCGACGATCGAGGACCTCATCTTCCATCTGCCGTTCCGCTACGAGGACCGGCGTCGCGTGGCGCCTGTCGCAGATGCACGTGCTGGTGGTGAGGGGACGTATGTCGGCCGTGTGGGCGCGCTGCGCGAGATCCCGATGCGCGGCCGCGGAGGCCGGCGCATGCTCGAGGCCGAGCTCCGTGACGACGGCCATCGCTTGTCGCTCGTATGGTTCCACCAGGCGGCCTACTTCAAGAAGAAGCTCGGAGAAGCGGAGTGCTGGCTCGCCCACGGCAAGGTCGAGGTGAGCCGGCGTGGCGGCCTGCAGATGGCCCATCCCGAGATCGAGGCGGTCGACGACCCTGCCGGGACGGCGGATCTCGCGCGCGTGCTCCCGGTCTACACGAAACCCGGTGATCTCCCGCTGGCGGCGATGCGCAGCGTCGTCGAGCGAGCGGTCGCTGCGGCGGTAGCCGACGCCCGCAGCGTGGTCCCCGCGGTAGTGCGCGCGAAGGTCGGCATGATGCCGATCGAGTCCGCGCTGCGCTTCGTTCACGCTCCGCCGACCGACGTCGATGTCGAAGCCCTCGAAAGCTTCCGGACCGACGCTCATCGTACGCTCATCCTCGAGGAGTTGTTCGCCCTGCAGATCGGCATGAAGCTCAGGAAGGCCGCGCGTATGCACGAATCGGGAATCGCGATGCCGGCGGCGCCGGACCGGCGCGAGGCGTTTCTTTCCTCGCTCCCGTTCGTGCCGACCGGAGCGCAGATCCGTGTTATCGAAGAGATCGCGGCCGATATGGCGCGTCCAGTCCCGATGAACCGGCTCGTGCACGGCGACGTCGGCAGCGGCAAGACAGTGGTGGCGTTTGCGGCCGCGCTGCAAGCCGCGGCTGCCGGCTACCAGGCGGCCGTGATGGCTCCCACCGAGCTGCTGGCCGAACAGCACGCCGAGACGATGAAGGCATGGGCCGAGGCGCAGGGACTCGCCTGCGAGGTGCTCACGGGGAGCATGCGGGCCGGCGAGCAGCGCCGCGTACGTGAATGGCTGGGGATCGGCGCGGTCGACATCGTCGTGGGCACGCACGCGCTCGTGCAGGAATCGACGATCTTCAAGAAGCTCGGTCTGGCCATCGTCGACGAGCAGCACCGGTTTGGCGTCATGCAGCGAGCGGCGCTACGCGGTTCGGACGCGGACACGTTGTTGCTGACTGCCACGCCGATCCCGCGAACGCTCTCGCTGACGCTGTACGGCGACATCTAGGTCTCGGTTCTCGATGAGCTGCCGCCAGGGCGAAAGCCGATCCTGACGAAGGTGATCGACGTCTCGAAGCGGCAACGCCTGCACGAGCGGATGGCCGCGTCGATGGCTGAGCGGCGCCAGTGTTACATCGTCTACCCGCTGGTCGAGGAGTCGGAGAAAATGGACCTCGCCGATGCCACGACGATGGCCGACGAGCTGCAGCGCGGCGCGTTCCGGGACTTCCGCGTCGGTTTGATCCACGGTCGCATGCGCGCGGACGAGAAGGATGCGGTGATGCGCCGTTTCAAAGCGGGCGACCTGCACTGCCTGGTGGCCACGACGGTCATCGAAGTGGGCATCGACGTGCCCAATGCTTCGATCATGGTCATCGAGCACGCCGACCGCTTCGGGCTCGCACAGCTTCACCAGTTGCGCGGCCGTGTGGGGAGGGGGGCCGGCGATGCCTACTGCTGCTTGGTGACGGACCGTAAGCGCAGCCCCGACTCGATGGAGCGTCTGCGCGTGATGGAGCGTACCGGCGACGGCTTCGAGATCGCCGAAGCCGACCTGCGGCTGCGGGGTCCCGGTGAGTACCTCGGAACGCGTCAGGCCGGCGTGCCGGCGTTTCGCGCTGCGAACCTCGTGCGGGACGGCGAGCTGCTCGAGCTCGCGCGACGCGAGGCCGAGAGGTGGATCGAGCGAGATCCGACCCTGTCGCTTCCGGAGTCCGGCGAGCTCAAGCGGACGATCGAGCGTCGCTGGGGAGAGACGTTGCGCCTGGCCGAGGTCGGCTGAGGCCGTCCGCAGTGGACTTGCGCGGCCCGGATGTCGAGGCGATAAGGAATGAATTTTCCGCCGTGAAACCCACCGTCCAAAGACTTCCTGCATGGGTCGCGAACCGCACCGGTATCTTGACCGTCGGTGATGATCTCAAGCGCCGTCTGCGGAGTGGGAGACTGGTGACCGTCTGCGAGGAGGCGCGTTGCCCGAACCTCGGGGAGTGCTTCAGCCGTGGTACGGCCACGTTCATGCTGCTCGGCGATCAGTGCACGCGCCGCTGCGGTTTCTGCTCGGTCTCCACCGGCAAGGCGGGGCCCGCCGATCCGCTCGAGCCGCGCCGCGTCGCGGAGGCGGCAGCCGACATGGCCCTGCGCTACGTCGTCGTCACCTCGGTGGCCCGCGACGACCTGCCCGACGAGGGCGCTGATCACTTCGCCGCTACCATCGAGGCACTGCGCCGCCGCATCGAGGGGGTCGGCGTCGAGGTCCTCACGCCCGACTTTGGCGGCAGGCGCGAGTGCATCGCCACCGTCGTCGATGCGGCCCCCGATGTGTTCGCCCACAACGTCGAGACGGTCTGCCGGCTCACGCCGAGCGTGCGCGGGCGGGCGCGCTACGAGCGTTCTTTGGG
>SPBQ01000065.1 GCA_004525875.1 Myxococcales bacterium | reverse complement strand
GTCCTGGCCTGGGCCGCGCTGCCGATCGCTTGCCTGTGGCTGCTGGCCGCGCTGCTTCTGTGGCGGGCCTATCCCGCCTTGCTCCTGCAGGCTTCCTCGGACCGCAACCTGGCCGGGGCCGATACCGCCGAGCTGCTCGATGCCACGACCGTCCGGGCACTGCTTCCCGGTCTGTCCGACCCCGACCCCACGGTCTGTCGTGCGGCCGTCGACCTCGTAACCGACGCCGACCCAGCCGTGGCGGTCGAGGTTCTGGCCGAGGGCGCCCGGCGCGCGGGAGCAGCCACCCGGCCGATGATCGTCGAGGCCCTCCGGCGCCTGATCGAGCCAAGCGAGCCCGGCGCACTGGACACCAACGGTAGCGCGCGGGGGACAATCGCGGCGTTGCTCGCCAGGCCGTCCGACCTCGGCACAGAGGAACGCGCCGACCTCTATCGGATCTACGCCCGCCTGACCGGCGGCGCTCGAGCCGCGAGCGACATCGCCTCGGTCGCCGTGCTGGAGATGGCGCTCGGCGATCGCGAGCCGGCGGTGCGGCTGGCGGCGATGGCCGAGCTCCACCGCAGGGGGATGCCATTGCCGGGCGCAGCCGATCTCGACCGTACGCTGCGCGACGCGCTCACGGCGGGCGATGTCCTCGTGCGACGCTCGGCCCGCAAGGAGCTGCGGGCCATGCTGCTCTCGACCGAGCCCGACGAGACCTGGAGAGCGCGCTTCGAGCTACTCACCTCGGGGCTGTCGCAGCGCGCCGATCGCGCGGAGACGGCCGAAGCCCTCGTGGAAGTAGCGCGTCGCAAGCCTCCCGCTGCGCTGCTCGACGCGCGACGCGCGCTCGAGTGGCTCGATGACCCCGACCCGCGCGTGCGTGCGGCCGGGCTGCGTTTCATCGGACACGCGGGGCTCACCGAGGAAGGTCCAAGGCTCATGGCGGCGCTCGGCTCACGAGAAGACGCCGAGACGGCAGCCGCGCGCGAAGGGCTCATCGCGCTCGGCCCCGACATCGCGCATGAGTTGCTGGTGGAGTACGAGTTCGGCACGCCCACTTGCCGCGATGGACTGCTTGCGGTCTTGAGCGAGATCGATGTCGAGCCGCAGACCCTCGAAGACGGCTACCAGCGACAGCTCGCGGAGGTCCGTCGCGTCGTCATGCTGCGCGGGGCGCTCGGTGACGATCACCGCGCCGCGATGCTCAAGCAGCGGCTCGAGGAGCGTGTGAGCGAGGGCCTCAGTGCCCTGCTCGCCTACGCCGGTGTGCTCCAGGACGATCCGCGCATCGGAGAGCTGGAGCGTCGGCTGCGCAGGGCACGCGACGAGCGCCGCCGCGACATCCTGCTCGAGGCGCTCGAGGCGCTGTTGCCGCCCGCGGCGCGCCGCGAGCTCGTGCCGTTGCTGGAACGAGGCCAGTGGAGCAGCCGCGCGGCTGTGGCCGCCGCGACGCTCGGCCTGACACAGCCGTCGGTCGCGGAGGCCGAGGCCGCTCTGGTCAGCGACGAAGAAGAGCTCACCGCTCGCCTGGCCGGGCGGGAAATCGGCGACGGCGTGGAGAAAGACTCGCCCCTCGTGCATTCTCTTTCGATGCTCGACCCGATGGACGTAGCCGTACGGCTGCAGAACGTGCCGGCCTTTGCTCGACTGTCGACACGCCAGCTCGTCGCGCTGGCCGGCGTCCTCGTCGAGGTCTCCTGCCGCGCCGGCGAGACCCTCTTCCAGGAGGGCGACGAGGGGGACGGGCTGTACATCGTGCTCGAGGGCTCGGTCGCCGTCGTGCGGGGCGACACGGAGCTGGCCCGGCGGAGCCCGGCGACGTTCTTCGGCGAGCTATCAACGCTTGACGGCGTTCCCCGTGCGGTCACGGCCATCGCACGCGAGGATTCGAGGCTTCTTCGAATGTCGCGCGAGGACCTCATCGGGCTCATGGAGGATGCCCCGTCGCTGGCCATCGGCCTCGCCGAGTTCCTCGCCCTGCGCGTGCGAGAGCTGCAGGGCAAACTTCCATGAGCAGTCGCGACGACGCGCTCCATCGTGCCAACGAGACGATGCGACGTCTCCAGCACGAGGTCCGCACGCCGATCGGCCAGATCATCGGTTACGCCGAACTGATCGAGGAGGAGCTCGCGGACCGGGGCGACACCGAGCTCGCACCCGATCTCGCCAAGATCCGCGAAGCCGCCAAGCGCCTGCTCAATCTGGCCGACGGTAAGCTCGCACTCGACGACGACCCGGGAGCTCCGGCCTTGCCGGGAGAACCGTCGGCAGGCGGCGCCGAGATCGGCCTCGAGGCCACGACCGCTTCTGCCGACACGCCCCAGGCGGCGCGCATCCTGGTAGTCGACGACGACGTCCGAGCTCGTGACATCGTTGCACGGCGACTGCAGAAGCAGGGCTTTCGCGTGGAGATCGCCCGCGACGCCATCGATGCCCTGCGACGTATCGAGGAAGCGGCTCCCGATCTCGTGCTGCTTGAGATCGTCATGCAGGGAATGAGCGGCCTGGAAGTCCTGGAACGGATCCGGCGTGAACGGTCACGTGCGGAGCTTCCCGTGATTCTCGGCACGGCGCTCAACGATCCAAAGGACGCGATCGAAGGGCTCGCGCGTGGCGCCAATGACTACGTCACCAAACCGTACGACGTTCCCGTTCTCATCGCACGCGTCCGTGCACAGCTCGAGGCCCATCGAACGGCGCGCCAGGTCGCGCAGCTGGCCCGGCAGCTGGAGTTCCGCAGCGCGTTCATTCGCCAGGCGCTCGGCCGGGAAGTCTCGGGCGACCAGCTCGTCGAGCTCGTGCAGCGTCCCGACGCCGTCGATCTCGGCCAGGAGCGCAAGCCGGTCTACGCGGTCGTCGCCGATCTTTGCGGCAGCCGCGCACGGGCGGCCTCGATGTCGCCGCCCGACTTCGCCGCCTTGCTCAAGAGCTTTCTCGACGGCATCGCGGACGTGGTCGCTCATCATCGGGGCCTGGTCGACTCCGTGAGCGGCGATGCGCTGCTCGCGCTGTTCGGTCTGCCACTGACGGCCCCGGACGATGCGGCGCGGGCCGCCGCGTGTGCCATCGCGATTGAACTCGAGATGGATCGGATCAACGCACGCAACGCTAGTGCACATCTCCCCGCCATGGAGATCGCCGTGGGCGTGGCCGCGGGAGACGTGTTGATGATCGGCCTGGGGAGCGGTGACGGCTTGAAGTACAAGGCGCTCGGGCCACCGCTGGTCGATGCCGCAGTGCTCGAATCGGCTGCGCGGCCCGGTGAAGTATGGATCTGCGGTCATACTCGCCGCGCGCTGGGGGAGGATGCCGTCGTCGACAAGGAGAGCCACGTGCCCAACGGCGACGGTTCTTCGATCCACGGGCACCGATTGCTCGGCGTCGGCGGCGCTCAGCTGATCAGTCTGCGGACGGTGCCGGAATGAAGTCGGCGACCTCGCGGTCGCCACGGAGGGCTCTCAGAGGAGCTTTTCGATGGTCTCGAGCAGGCGCGGGAGCTCGACCGGCTTGGTCTCGTAGGCGTCGCAGCCGGCCTCGAGAGCCTTCTCGCGATCGGTGCTCATCGCGTGCGCGGTGAGCGCGATGATGGGAATCGAGCGGGTGGCATCGTCAGCCTTGATGGTACGCGTTGCCTCGTAGCCGTTCATCACGGGCAGGCTGATGTCCATCAGGATCAAATCGGGGCTCTCCGACTTGGCCATCGCGACGCCCTCGGCACCGTCGACGGCGATCGCCACCTCGTAGCCACGCTTGATCAAACGTCGCGACAGCATGTCGCGGTTCATCTCCTGATCTTCGACGAGCAAAATCTTCGGCATCGGGTCCTCGCAGCTTGCGTGCTTCGGGAGCCCGCGATCCGTGCCGCCCCCTGCAGGGCGATCCGAACGGCGGCCCGCTACTATACGTGCGGGGCCGTGGCGAGCCAACGGTCGGGCGTCCCTGGGTAGCCGGCGCCGCGCGGACCGACGCGGCCCACGTCAGCGGCTCGGCGAAGGTCCTGTGCTGGATAGCCGCGGCTTTCTCGTCGGAGATCTCCGGCGCGAACAGACGCCGACCACGCCGCGCATAAGCCCAGCCCACCACGGAGGCAACTCCGACGAGGGCGGCGGCCACGCTCTCGGCGATGCGCGTGGTCATGACGCCCGGAAACTCCATGCTCAAACCGATCGCGTAGAGGAACACGAGCAGGAAGAACATCTGCACGAGCGCGATCGCCAGAGCGGCGCTCACCAGCGAGGACAAGTGCTCGGTGACGAACTCGAGAGCGGAGCTACCCGCCGCGTGCTCGGTGGGCGCCGGGGTGATCGAGAAGAGGTGCCAGATCGTGATCGCGAAGATGACGTCCATGAGCGTCTCGAGCCGTCCGAGCTGCTTCAGTCCTCGCACCTCGGCCGCTGACACGGGTTTCGGCAGGAGGACGTGCAGGCTTTCAATCCCGTCGGCACGAGGCAACCCTGCGTGATGCAGTCGAGCTCCACGGCCGCGGTGCACGGCCTGCACCGATCCCGCCTGCATTCGCGCGCGATTGCTGTAGGATCCCTGCTTCGCTGACGAGGTAGGGGTAGGGGCGATGGCAAGAGGCACGAGCAGAGGGAGCAGGGCCAGCCGCGAGCAGGATCTGACCTGCGAGGAAGTGCTGGCGCGTTACACGGACGGGCCCGACACGGGCGTGTTCACCGATGGCGCGGCCGAACCGAACCCGGGTCCGGGAGGGTGGGGGGTCGTCTGCGTAGTGGATGGCGAGATCGTCGACGAGGCGTTGGGTCACGAGGCCCACACCACCAACAACCGCATGGAGCTGACGGCGCTGATCGGGGGCTACAAGCTACTGGAGAATCGGCCGGCCACCACCGTGTGGACCGACAGCCAGCTGTGCGTGAATACCATCAACGACTGGGCCGCCGGCTGGGAGAAGCGCGGCTGGCGTCGCAAGACCGGCGAGATCAAGAACCTCGAGCTGGTACAGGAGCTCTACGCGCTGGCCCGAGCGCGGCCGGACGTGAAGCTACGCTGGATCAAGGCGCACTCCGGGTTTCTCTGGAACGAGTATGCCGACGCCCTGGCGACGGCCTATCGACGAGCTCACCGCTAACCTGGACCTGCCCCGGACACCGCCGTGCACGCGAGGTCGGTCGACTAAAGCCGCGTGCGGATCCGCTCGACGGCCTCCTCGACCTGGTCGCGTTTACCGAACGCCGACAAGCGGAAGTAACCCTCGCCGCAGGCCCCGAATCCCGAACCCGGCGTGCCGACGACGTGAGCCTGCTCGAGCAACCGATCGAAGAACTCCCACGAGCTGAGCCCCGCCGGCGTCTTCGCCCACACGTAGGGCGCATTGACGCCGCCGAACGCGGCGAGGCCGGCCGCGGTGAGGCCTTCGCGTATGATCTCCGCGTTCTCCATGTAGTAACCCACGCGCTCGCGCACCTCGGCGCGACCGTGGTCGCTGTAGACCGCCTCCGCGCCACGCTGCACCGGGTAGCTCACGCCGTTGAACTTCGTCGAGTGCCGGCGGCTCCACAACGCTTGTAGCTTGACGCGCTCAGCACCGACGTCGCCCTCGAGCTCGGTGGGAACGACGATGTAGGCGCAACGCGTGCCGGTGAACCCGGCGGTCTTCGAGAAGCTGCGGAACTCGATGGCGACGTTGCGGGCGCCCGGGATCTCGTAGATCGAGTGCGGGATGTCCGCGTCGCTGATGTAGCCTTCGTAGGCGGCGTCGAAGAGCAGCACGGCGCCGCAATCCGCCGCCCAGGCCACCCATCGCTCGAGCACGGAGCGGCTGGCGACACTGCCGGTCGGATTGTTCGGGAAGCAGAGGTAGACCATGTCGACCGGCTCGGAGGGCGGCTCCGGCGTGAAACCATTCTCCTCGGTGCACGGTAGGTAGACGATGCCCGCGTAGCGACCCGCATGGTCGGCCGCGCCGGTCCGTCCGGCCATCACGTTGGTGTCGACGTAGACCGGGTAGACGGGGTCGGGCAGGGCGATGCGGGCGTCGGCGGCGAAGATCTCCTGGATGTTACCGCTATCGCACTTCGAGCCGTCCGAGACGAAGATCTCGGAGGCGTCCACCTCGACGCCGCGACTGCCGAAATCCCCCGTCGCGATCGCCTCGCGCAGGAACTCGTAGCCCTGCTCCGGGCCGTAGCCGCGGAAGCCATCCTCGGTTCCCATCTCGTCGACGGCCGTGTGCATGGCCTCGCGGACGGCCACGGGCAACGGCAGCACCACGTCGCCGATGCCGAGACGGATGAGCCTCGCCGCAGGCTGTTGTTGCTGAAACGCGCCGACGCGGCGGCCGATCTCGGGAAACAAGTAGCCGGCGGTGAGCTTCGAATAGTTCGCGTTGAGGCGTGCCATGGGCGGGAACCATAACCGCGACCTGCGCGCGATGCGAGAGGGCCTCCGTGCGCCCGTGCCTTTACCCCCCGCGACTTGGCCTCCCGCGGCGCCGAGATATAAGGCGCGCATGCCGTCCACGCTCGCCGAGAAGCTCGGGCACGCTCCCGACGCACGCATCGCGATCGTCCACGCCGATGACATCGGCATGTGTCACGCCGCCAACGAGGGCGCCTTCGAGACCCTCACCAACGGTCCGGCCACTTGTGGAAGCGTGATGGTGCCGTGCCCGTGGTTCGCCGAGGCCGCGCGGCGCGCGCGGCAGAGCCCTGGCCTCGACCTCGGCGTGCACCTGACGCTCAACTCGGAATGGGAGATCTATCGCTGGGGCCCCGTCCTCGGCCGCGGCGAGGTACCGTCGCTGTGCGCGCCGGACGGCGCGCTGTGGCGGACCACGCTCGAGACCGCCGCGCACGCCCGTCCCGACGAAGTGCGCGCAGAGCTGCACGCGCAGATCCGGACCGCACTCGAGGCGGGCATCGACATCACACACCTCGACGCGCACATGGGCACGGTCTTCCTTCCTCAGTTTGCTCCGATCTATGCCGAGCTGGCTCGAGAGTTCGAGCTGCCGGTTTTCCTCATCCGTCCCGAGCTCGGCGATGTCGGAGATCGCCCGCTAGAGCTCCAGCCCATCGTCGACGCCGTGGAGGGATTGGTGGCCGATGGCTGGCCGCTACTCGATGGGTTCTGCGCAGACTCGCTGCACTTCGCAGCGGGAAACGGGCTCGAGCACAACCTGGCACGCCTGCGACGCCTCGCCGTAGGCGTGAGCTATCTCATCTGTCATCCCGCGCGCGGCAGCGCCGAGATCGAGGTGATGACCGAGGAGTGGCACTGCCGCGAGTTCGAGCGAACGTTCTACGGCGGCGAGGCGGGGCGCGCGGCCCTCGCGCGTGAGAACATCGTCACCGTCGGCATGCGCGCGCTGCGCGATCTACTGAGGGGGAGGTGAGACGCCATGGCGGTGCGCACGACCCGGCGAATCTCCTGCTCGTCTCGCGACATCTCGAACCTCCTCGGACGTAGGCATATCCGCTACCACAATGTTCCAAAGTGGTCTGCACTTCCTACAATGCGATGATACAGCCTTGGGCCTCGCGCCGGTACCCCGGGTCGCAGCTCCAGTAATCGCCGGAGGGGACCAGATGTGCGTTGGTCGGAACTGAGAGCGCAACGCAGGACTCTTCGACCTTCTTGTAGCCGCGTTCGCACTGCCACTGGTGTCCCGACTCTGCGAGGAAGGCGTTGGGAGGGATCCGTACTCGAGCGCATGCGGCTTCGAGTTCGTGGTATCCTCGCGAGCATTCCCATCCCGCTCCCTGTTCATCGAGATATCCGTTCGCCGGTATCTCGACTCGTGTGCAGCTGTCCGCTTCCTTGGCGAATCCTCTCTCGCACTTCCACCGGTCGCCGAGATAGTCGAGGTAGCCGTGGTCCGGAACGGCGACTGGCGTACAGGCGCCTTCGTCCTCGCGGAACCCGCGCGGACAGTTCCAACCTCTTCCTCGCGCGTCGAGAAATGCATTGGCAGGGAGCGTCACGGGCGTACACGCGTCACGGTCCTTGCGAAACCCACGATCGCAGCTCCAATCGTGGCCGCTGCGATCCAGGAACGCGTCGTCGGGGAGCGCGACCAGCACACAGGCGGCGTCTGATCTGCGGTAGCCACGGTCGCACTCCCAGCGGTAACCGGACGCGTCGAGGGAGGCATGATCGGGAATCGCAATCTGCACGCACGAATCATCGTTCTCCAGGTACCCTCTGTTGCACTCCCAGTCGTCTCCGTAGCGCTTCATGTGAGCGTCGCTTGGTAGGGCTGCGTCCTCGGCGCGTGCGGCACCGGCGCTCGCGCCGAACGTCTGAGCTAGCAGCACTGTCAGCGAAGCCTGAATGAACCGAGCCCAGGTAGGCTTGTTCCTCATCATCTCTATCCTCCGAGTTCGGCCCGAGCGCCGCGGGTTGGCGGCCGGACGACGTTGACTCAATGCAGGGCTCCGCGCCGGCTCCGCCGGGCGCCGCTATCCTGAACGGTCACTACTTTGGCAACGAAGGGCGAGGTCATGGCGCGGACGAGCGCTCCGTTGCCGGGCTGGAAGCTGATATCGGCGCCGACCCGTACGCCGCAGCGGCCGGGTTCCACGACGAGAAGGTCGCTGCTGTGCGTCTCCGAGCCGTGGGGCACCGATCTCTCGCCATCCCGCGCCCGGCGAGAGGGAGAGGGTGAGCCACACGGTCGTCCGCAAACGCGGAGAGCGGGGATAGGGACATTCTCACTCCTCGAGTTGGGCTCAGAGGAGGCGACGGGATCGCGCCGGCTCGAATTAGCCGGATATCAACGAGTGGTCCCCACTAAGATCGGATCAGCGTCGCCATGCTATCACGGGAGTCGGTAGGAACCATCCACGGACACCGCGTCTCGAGCGGTGTTCGAGTCT
>SPBQ01000128.1 GCA_004525875.1 Myxococcales bacterium | reverse complement strand
GTTGGCTATCACGAGTCGGTCGCCGGTGACCTCGATCGCGACGTACTGGATGCAATGCTCACGAGCCGGCCGCTGCGCATCCAGCACCGGACCGGGGCGGCGTGGTTCCTCAACACGCACGCCTGCAGGACGCTTCGCCTCGACGACGATTTCGACGATCCGCAAACCGCTCGCGGCGTCGAGCGTGACGCGTCCGGCCGCGCCACCGGGCGCTTGTTCCGACTCGACGCCTGGCTCGCCGAACGCACGCGCAATACCTCGCGACCGTCGCTGGCCGCGATCAGCCGCGAGCTGGCGGCCTGCGGCGTGACCGGCGTCACCGACGCGACGTACACGAACGACGCCGACGCACTGGCCCACATCGCCGACGCAGCGGCAGCCGGCGAGCTCCTTCAAAAGGCCCTGGTCATGGGCACCCACGCGTTGCCGGATGCACGTCGTCTCGGCGTCTGCGTCGGCGCCGTCAAGATCGTGATCGACGAGCGCGATCCGCCCGCTCCGGAGATGCTCGGCGATTCGATCGCGCGCGCACACGCACGCGGACGCGCCGTGGCCATCCACTGCGTGACGCGGGTCGAGCTCGTGATCGCATGCGCAGCGCTCGCCGCCGCGGGAACGGTCGCCGGCGATCGCGTCGAGCACGCCTCGATCGCACCGCCCGAGCTCGCCAGCCAGCTCGCCGCGCTCGGCGTGACCGTCGTCACGCAGCCGAGCTTCGTCCGCGAGCGCGGCGACCGATATCTGGTCGACGTCGACGAGCGCGATCTGCCCTGGCTGTACCGGTTACGAGGCTTCGACGAGGCAGGCGTCGCGCTTGCGGGGGGCACCGACGCGCCCTACGGCAGCGCAGATCCGTGGGCCGCGATGCGCGCCGCGGTCGACCGCAGGACGCTTGCTGGCCGAACGGTCGGATCAGAGGAAGCGATCTCGCCCGAACGAGCACTGGCGCTGTTTACGTCGCCGCCGAAGCTGCCCGGAGGATCCCCGCGCAGGGTGTGCGTCGGCGCCGTCGCCGATCTCGTCGTACTGCGTGAGCCCTGGAGCCGGGCGCGCCACCAGCTGTCATCGGATCTGGTGACGGCCACGATCCGCGACGGTGCGATCATCTGGAAGGGGGATTCGTAGTCTCCCCGAGATCGGCTGGCAGCATTGCGCTGGTACACCCGGCGCACCGTTGCTAGGGTCCGCGCCGGTGAAGCAGAACCCCCTCGACCTGACGCACATCTTCGATCTCGAGCCCCACGGCCCCGACACCTACGTGGGCGAGAGCCCGCAGTATCCGTGGGGACGGATCTACGGTGGGCTGGTGGTCACGCAGGCGCTGTGGGCAGCGATGCAGACGGTGAGCGAGGAGCACGTGCTCCATTCGCTGCATTCCTACTTCATCCTCGGCGGCGACCTGCGCGAGCCGGTACGCTCCGAGGTCGACCGCGTGCGCAATGGACGCTCGTTCACGACCCGCCGGGTGATCGCACGACAGAGCGCGGGCGCCATCCTGACGATCGGCTGCGCGTTTCAGGCCGCCGAGGACGGCCCCGAGACGCAGTCGGCGATTTTCCCGCGAGACGTCCCGGGCCATGAATCCCTGGAGCCCGAGTACGATGCCGGCGTCGTGCGCTGCGACGCGCCGACGACCGACGACCCGCCGCGCTCCTACGCCTGGGTAAAGTACCCCGCCCCGCTCGGCGACGACCCCCGCTTGCACGCCTGCGCGCTCGCCTACGTCTCCGACCTCAATCCCATGAACGCCGCGCTCACGGCGCACCCGAACTGGACGCCGGCCGATGGCGAGTGGGATGACACCTTCATGGGAGCGAGCCTCGACCACTCGATGTGGTTCCATCGGCCCGCGCGGCTCGACGAGTGGATGCTGCTCGACATGACGGGCCAGGGCATCGTCGGCGGCCGTGGCCTGTCCACCGGTCCGATCTTCAGCATGGACGGCACACACGTCGCGACCGTCGCGCAGGAAGTACTCCTACGGGAGAAACGTCCACTCTGAGCTCGGCTGCACGGCGCCCGCATGGCCCTGGCCTGGCCGCCGCCGAGGTGGTAAACGCAGCCGCGAATGACCGATCCTACCCCCGACAAAACGACACAGCTGCTCCTGCGCGTCGTAAAGATCATCAACCCGGCGGTGGCCTGGCTGCTGAAGTCGCCGCTGCATGCGCTGGCGAGCAGCAAGGACATCCTGGTCCTCCACTTCCAGGGGCGTAAGTCCGGCCGCTGGTTCTCGACGCCGGTGAGCTACGTCGAGGTCGGCGGCAAGCTGCGCGTGTTCACCGAGGCGGCGTGGTGGAGGAACCTGCGCGACCGGCCGGAGGCGCGCGTTCACCTGCGCGGCGAGCAGCGGACGGTGCGCGCCGCGACGCACGCCGGCGGCGGGTCCGACGTGGAAGCAGCGATCCGCGACTTCCTGGTGCGCGTGCCACGCGATGCGCGCTACTACGCCGTCCGCATCGAGAACGGCGAGCCAAACGACGCCGACGTGGCCGCGGCCGCCACGAGATCGATCTTCATCGAGCTCTAGCTCACCGATCGATGAGACCGGCCGATCTCGAGCTCCGGCTGGAGACCGACCCCGATCCGGTCGACATCGCCGCCCTGGCCGACGGCCTCACCGAGCACGCGCTGCCGGCCACCGGCGTGGCCGGATTTCATCCGATCGCCGTCTTCGTGCGCGACGATCACGGCGCGATCATCGCCGGCGTGAGCGCGCTCATCAACTGGACGTGGCTGCACGTGCAGCTCGTGTGGGTGTCGGCCGAGCTGCGCCACGCAGGAGTGGGCTCCAGATTGCTCCAGAGGCTCGAGAGCGAGGCACGCCAGCGCGGCTGCGAGCACGCGCACCTCGACACGTTCAGCTTCCAGGCGCGTCCGTTCTACCAACGCCACGGCTACGAGCTGTTCGGAGAGCTCGCCGACTACCCGCCCGGCCATCGGCGCTTCTTCCTGCGTAAGGAACTGGTCTGAGCGCGGCTCAGGCGCCGGCCGCCTTGCGCCCCGCCCTGCGACCGAAGAACGTGCCATCACCGATCGACAGCCCGCTGCTGTAGCCCGGCGCAGCCAGGCAGGCCGTGGAGCGGCCCGCGGCGTACAGGCCGGGGATGATCTCGTCGTCGGCGGTGAGCACCTCGCCGTCCACCGTGGTCGCAAGGCCGCCGAGCGTGAAGGCCGCGTAGATCGAGTTGTCGGTGGTGCAGTCGAGCGCACCGTACGGCGGCCGCAGCGGCGCGATCCACTCGGGCCGCTTGTGGAACATCGGATCTTCGCCGTTCTCGGCGTAGCGGTTGTAGACGTCGACGGTCGCCGCGAGGCCTCCGGCCGGTATGCCGAGCGCTTCCTCGAGCTCCTCGATCGTCTCGCCGACGCCGGCGACCTCACGCTCGACCTCGGGGCGAACGAAGGTCTCGCCGTCCAGGACGAGGTACGCCTTACCGTTCTGCCGGTAGAGCGCATGCTCTCCGAGCAGGCCGTAGTAGGCGTCCTCGTTGACGAAGCGCTGCCCCTGGGCGTTCACCAAAATGCCCTTCTGGAGGCTCCGCGGCGGAATGATCGGGAGCGAGATCGAGCCCATGCCCATGTTGACGGCGGCCGCGCCGACCGACATTCCGAGCCGGATGCCGCTGCCGTCGTCGCCCTCGGCGCCCACGCGGAACATGCAACGCCGCAACAGCGGCGCGTAGCTATCGATCATGAGGTTGTTGTTGATGAAGCCACCGGTCGTGAGCACGACTCCTCGGGCGGCACGGATCACGAACTCCTCGCCATCACGCTGCGTGACGGCGCCGACCACCGTGCCGTCGTCGTCGACCACGAGCGTCCTGCAGCGAGTGTCGGTGATGGCCTCGGCGCCCGCCTTCTCGAGGGCCGCGGAGAGCGTCTGCATGAGCAGCCATCCGGTCTGGTTCGGCGTCTGGCCCACGTGTCCGCGCGGCGCTGGCCGCGCGATCTCGCAGTAGGGCCAGGCCTGCTCGCTTCCCGAGTACACGAGGCCGTCGTCGGTCGGCGGCTCGCCGCTGTAGTGCGGGTAGAACGTCTCCTTGAAGGGCTGCCCGGCCTCGACGAACCACTCGTAATGCTCGACGCTGTGCTCGCAGTAGAGCCGGATCTTGGCCTCGTCCGGCTTGGGGCCGCACGAAGCCATCAGATACTTGAACATGTCCTCGGGCGAGTCCTCGAAGCCGCAGGCCTTCTGCAGCGCCGTGCCGCCACCGAGGTAGATGACACCGCCCGACATCGAAGACGTGCCGCCGGGTCCACTGGCGCGTTCGAGCGCGGTGACACGCGCGCCGGCACGGGCGGCATCGATCGCGGCCGCGGCTCCTGCGCAGCCGAGACCCACGACGAGGACGTCGGTCTCGTGATGCCAGCTGGAAACCTCGCGAACGGTGCGGGGCAGGTAGGCTCTCGTCATTTTGCCGCGTCGGCCTTTTCGGGCTGCTGGAACATCGTCCGCAGCTGCTGGACGCCGTCGCGGCCGGAGAACTGCTCGTAGGTGCGCGCGTAGCCGGTGGTGCGGATCTTCCACTCGCCGTCGACCTTCACGTACTCGTCCTCGTAGAAGGCCGCCCCCGACAGCTCAGCCCCCATGCCCCCGAAGATCACGTAGTCCTCGAGATACCACGTACCGCGAGCGGTACCGTCGTCGCGGATCTCGATCTCCGGATGATGCCCCTGGTGGCGGCTCACGATCGAGGCATCGCCGAGCGATTCCTCCAGGAACTTCATGATCGCATCGCGGCCGTCGTACGTGTACTTGCCGCTGTCGTAGGCTGCCTGGGCGTCCTCGGTAAATGTCTCGGACAGCTCGGCCCACTTCTTCGTGTCGAGACAGCGTAGGTAGCGGTACTTGAGCTGTTTGATCGTTTCGATCTCTTCGAGCTTCGACATGACAGGGATCATCCTCCCGTTCTGCGCTGCGGCGCTGCCGCCGTGCTCCGGTTTACCGATACACGGGCGGGTCAGCCGCACTTGGTAGCACGGCCGCATGGTCAGACGAAGAGCAGGGAGAGATCAGGCGCGAGCGCGTTGTTCGGCGTCGAGCGCGGCGTGCCACCAGCGCGCGAAGCGGCCGGCGCCCCACCAGATCGCGAGCACGGCAACGATCGAGACGTAGCCGTCGATCGCGTAGTGCCATCCGAGGTGCACCGATCCCAGCACGATCACGGCGGCGAACACCGTGTAGGCGAGGCCGACGCAGCGGCCGACGCGCCAGCCCATCAATGCCATGAGTACGGACGTCGCCACGTGCATGCTCGGCATCGCGGAGATCCCGCGCCCGATCTCACCACCGGGGTCGAGGTAGGACTGCCAGAGGGTCTCCTGGACCTCGAGTGCAAGAACGGGATGCAACTGGTTGGCCGCGTTGAGGTACGCCATCAGCGGCGCGAACGGGTCGACGCCGCCGGTGAGCCGCCCGTAGTAGCACGGGCCGCCCGAGGAGGGTGTCGTCGCGAGGACCGTGCCGAGCATCATCCAGACCAGCAGGAATCCGGCCTGGTACTGCGTGCGCAGGATGTCGTCACGCCGTGTCCAGCTCTGCCAGATGAGCGTGAGGAACAGGACGAACAGCCAGAGATGGTAGATGTGGTTGACGAGGCTGGTGAGCAATGGGAAGCCGAGCATCGGCTGCAGCAGCTCCCAGGGCTGGTGGCCGAAATGCAGCCACCGATCCCACTCCATGAACGTCGAGTCCCACGAGAACGGATGGATGAACGGGATCATCCGCTTGAACGACGAGAACGTCGTCATGAACACCGACATCGGGAGAAGCGCGACCGCGAGACGAACGAGATGGCGTGGATCGAAGAGCTCGGCGCGATACACTTCGATGAGCGCCGGTAGCAGCGCACCGTCGGGTGGGCGAACAACAAAGGCGGTCCGCAGTGTCAGTAGGAGGAACAGAGCGGTGCCGGCAATCGACACGAGAAGCAGCAGGGTGTCGGCGACGATGCTGATCTCGACGACGACGCGGCCCGCGGAGAGCTGTCCGGCAAAGACGCAGGCGACGGCATAGAGGGCAATGATCGAGAAGTAGGGCGCGTGAGCGCGCATCTCGTCCGCCGCCAGGCTTGCCAGCCGCACGAGCGGGCGCGGCAGCCACGCCGGCCCGGCGGGCGTGCCCGCCGGTGGGTACAGAAGGTCCGGCGAACCGATCGAGCTTGAGGAATCGTGCGGCATCTGGTGGAGGGGCGACAGCATCCATTTTAGTGCAACACGCCGCAGCGAACCGCAGAATTGCCGCCTCGCCGGAACACGAAGGGGCCTCGTGAGCGGAGAAAATCGGGAAAAGCAGTAATCCTGCAGGCCTCCGGTCTCGCGCGGAGCGGGATTGCCGTAGTCGCCGGACGCGTATTAGAAGAACCAACCGCCACCGCCCGAGGAGCTCCCGTTGGACATCGGAATGAACCTGCCCGTCATGGTCCCCGGCCTGGACCGTGACACGATTCTCGAATGGGCCCGCCGCATCGACGCGGGGACCTACTCCAGCCTCGCCGCCGGCGGGCGGATCTGGTTTCCGAATCCGGAGATCATGGTCGTGATGTCGGCCGCGGCCGCGGTCACCGAGCGGGTCGCGATCAACTTTTCCGTCGTCGTGCTGCCGATGCACAGCGCCGTTCACATCGCCAAGCAGATCGCCACGCTCGACGTGATCTCGAAC
>SPBQ01000180.1 GCA_004525875.1 Myxococcales bacterium | reverse complement strand
GGCATCGATGCCCTCGACGTGGTGCGCTGGGCGACCAAGCACGGCGCCGGGGCGATGGGGCTCGGCGATGAGCTCGGCACCCTCGCCGACGGGAAGCTCGCCGACCTGCTGGTCGTCGACGGCGACCCGAGCGGCGACATCTCGGTGCTGGCCGACACCGCCAATCTACGGGGGATCATGAAGAACGGTCGTTTCGTGAAGCAGATGAAGCGATCGGCGGGGGCGAGCTGATGCGAGACGGATTCAGAGTCTTCGACGCCGACGCCCACGTCGTCGAGCCGCGCGATCTGTGGGAGAGGTTCCTCGACGCCAGGTATCGGCACCGCGTATCGTGGCGGCAGCCATTCGAGGGCATGGACCGCTTCCGGCCGGTCACCGTCGACGGGCGTTACACGCAGAGCCACAAGACGCTCTACGGCCGTCAGCAGGAGGCCGTGCGCTGGACCACGGAGGCCATGCGGGAGAAGTACGGCGCCGTCGTCGACCGAGGCTTCGACGGCGCAAGCGTTGCCGCGTCGCTCGCCGTCGAGGGCGTCGACGTCTGCGTACTGTACGGGCCGGGCTACGACATGTGGGTCGACGGCATCGATCCCGATCTGCAGGCGGGCATGGCGCGCGCTTACAATCGCTGGGCGGAGGAAATGCGCGAAACCTCAGGCGGTCGTGTGCTGGCCGCAGCGCCGGTACCCATCGCCGACATCACGCGCGCCGTCGCCGAGGTACGCACGGCCTACGACGAGCTCGGCATGCGCTGCTTCTGGGCGCGACCGAATCCGTTCGACCACCGCACGCTCGGCGACCGCTACTACGACCCGCTCTACGAGATCCTCCAGGAGCTCGACGTCCCGTTCGCAACCCACGAGTTCATGGGGCTCAACGGTCCGTCGGCCGGCGCCGACCGCTTCGAGAGCTTCGTCGAGTGGCACACCTGCGTGCATCAGATGGAAGCCCAGATGGCAATGCTGTCGATGATCGTGAACGGCGTGTTCGAGCGCTTCCCGCGCCTGCGCGTGGCCTACATGGAGGCCGGCTCGGCGTGGGTGCCCTCGTGGCTGCACCGCATCGAGGAGCACGTGGAGCTGGCAGGCTGGCTCGAGACGCCCGCGTGCACGAAGGAGCCGGTCGAGTATTTCAAGAACAACTGCTGGGTGACGACCGAGCCGGACGAGCACTTGATCTACCACACGATCGAGGAGCTCGGCGATCGGCGTGTGCTGTTCGAGACCGATTACCCCCACCCCGACTCGAAGTACCCCCATGCTGTTGAGACCTTTCTCGCGCAGGACCGCGTGAGCGAGGAGAGCAAGCGACGGATCCTCTGGGAGAACGCCGTCGACTTCTATCGCTTTCCCGAGAGCTTGATGCCGTCAACGTTCGAGGAAACGGCGACGGCGTCCTAGGTCACGGAGGCGAAGCCATGGCCGAAACCGTCTACACAGTCGCGCCGATCCCGCCCGATCCCGAACACACCACCTACGTCGATGCCGGATCGGTTTCGTTCGGCATCGAGTACCGGCTGCTCGACGACGCACAGCTCGCGGCCAACTACCAGGGCGCCGACATGGACGAGATTCGCGGGGCCCTGCAGGATAAGCAGGTGCAGGAGGTGGAGGACAACGGCATCTCAATCCACGTGATAGCGAAGGTCGACGGTCACGAGTACCTGCGCTTCGACTGTTTCGAGAACGGCCCGCACTATCACTACATAGAACCGTCGGGCGAGAAGCAGACCATCGTCGACTACGACGAGGGCGCGCTCGGAGACATGGTTGAGTGGACGATCGACCAGCTACGCACACGGCTGGCAGAGATGCTCGAGCGCGCCGGCGGCGCGACCATCGCGGCCAGCCTGGAGTCCGCCCGCATCGAGATCGGTCTGACCGAGCTTGCGGGGCTGATCGATGAATCGCGTACGAGGCTCGCGGCCGAGCGACGCCGAAGCTAGATCGGCACGAGGACGGCGATGGATCTCGACCGCTTCTTCACCCGGATCAACCCGCTGGTGGTATCGATCCTCCACGCACCGGGCCTGCACTGGATCCTGAGCACCGGGCTCCTGACGATCACCGTGACCGGGCGACGCAGCGGCCGCGCCTACACGATCCCGGTCGGCTACCAGAGCTGCGGAGACGATCTCGTGGTGCTGGTATCGAAGGCACGACGCAAGAACTGGTGGCGCAACTACGAGGAGCCGCGTGCGCTCGAGCTACACCTGCACGGCCGCTCCCGTAGCGGCGTCGCCCACCTCGTCGCCAGCGACAGCAAAGAGTTCGGCCGGCACGCGGAGCGCACGTTCCGGCGACTGCCTGGAATCGCGCGCCAGTTCGGCATCCGTTTCGACAGGCGGCGCGGGCTCACACCGGACCAGCTCGAGCAACTACGCCGCGAAGGCGCGATCGTGAGGATCGCGCTCGCCCCGGCGGTGGCCGGACAGCGGTGAAGTGGGTCTTTCGAACCGTGGCCGTCGGCGCGGTCGCGATGTCGCTTGCGTACCTGACCATGAACGCCGGCTGCGGTCCGAGCTCACCGGTCGCTCCCGAGAAGATCCCGCCGCCGTGCGCTGAAGCCGGCTACCCCGCCTGCGATCCTCTTTCGTACCCCGAGTGACACGAACCGTCTCGCCCCCGGTCGCTTGCCCGTCCAGGCAACCGGCAATACGCTTCGCCGCACGGTGGTAGCGAAGGTTCGGAGCAAGCGTCTTGGTCCACGGTGACGTACCACCGGCCGGCGGCCGCCGGCGCGCCGCGATGTTCGCGCTCGCGCTCGTGCTCTGCATCGTCGTGCCCTATCTGGCCATCGAGGGCCTGCTCGTCGTTCTCGGTGGCGGCTCCGCCACGACCAGTCTGGCCCACCGTACTTACGCTGCACTGCTGGGCGCATCGACGCCGGACCTCGACCCCGGCAACGCCTACACCTGGATGGTCGTCGACCGCGGCGAGATCGAACGCCGCATCGACGCGCTGGAAGCCGCCGGCGTGGGCATGGGCAACTCACCGATCGCGGCCCTCAAGACCGACGCCGCGGCCATCAACACCGTGACCACGGACGGCTGCCAGGTGCAGAAGCCCGGCGTGCGCAAGCGGATGTCGTACCTTCGATCGAACCTGTTCAACCCGTTCGACCAGATCACCTACTTCCACGATGCCGACGCAGAAATCGACGCGGACCTCGCCTCGTTCTTCGGCCGCTACGGGTTTCGCACCGTCACGCTCACGACCAACGACGCGGGCGAGCGCGTGACCGTCCCGGACATCGCGGCACACGACGTCGTTCTCATCGCCGGCGACAGCATCGCCAACGGTGCAATGCTCGACGATTCCGAGACGCTGGCCTCGGCACTGCAGCGCGGTGATGATCGGCGACGCTACGTGAACCTCGGCGTGTCGCGCGCCAAGGCCGACGACATCGCCTGCCTGCTCAACCGTGCCGCCGAGCGCTACACCGACCGCATCCGCAGCGTGATCTACGTGTTCTGCGAGAACGACTTCGATCCGTCACGGCCGAACGGCCGACCCTCCGAGCTCATCGCGTGGATCGCGAGATACCGCGACCGCGTCGGCGCCGACCCGATCGTGTTCCTCTATGTCCCCTACATCTACAACGCCGCGCCGGAGATCACGCGCGTGCGCGGCCACTCGCATCACGGGTTCCCGGCCTTCATCGAAGAGAAACGCGAATTGCTCACGCTCGCGCGCGATGCGGGGTTCGAAGTGATCGACTTCCTCGATGCGTCGAATGCCGTCCGCGACGAGGACGGAACGCAGTTCGCGCCGCTCAGGCTCTACGTCGACCACAGTCACCTCTCGCCGGTCGGCGTCGAGCGAGCCGTGAACATGATCCGCTCCCGCGACGGGCGACGTCACGATCAGTCGCGCGCCGGCCCGGCCGCTCGTGTGACGATGAGGGTCTCGGATTCGAGCGTGCGGTGAACGGGACACTTGTCGGCGATTTCGAGCAATCTTGCCCTCTGCTCGTCGTCGAGGTCGCCCTCGATCGAGATCACCCGCTCGATGCGATCGACCTTGCCCACCTGCGTCTCACACCGATCGCAGTCCTCGGCATGGATCTTCTCGTGGGAGAGGTCGACACTCACCCGTTCGACCGGCAGCTTCTTGCGATCGGCGTAGAGCCGCAGCGTCATCGCTGTGCAGGCGCCGAGCGCGACCAGCAGATAGTCGTACGGAGACGGTCCCGTATCATCACCGCCCACCGACGCCGGCTCATCGGCGGCGAGCACGTGGCGACCGACCGTCACACGCTGACGAAACTTACCCTCACCCGTCTCGACGACCGTGACCGTGTCCGGAGCGGGACTCGCCGCCCCGACGGTACCGCCAGCCCGAGCGGCATCACCCCCCTCGCCGGCGTCGGCCTCACCGACGTATCGCGACGCCCAGGCCGCCAGCACCCGGGCGATGTAGGTGGCGTCGGGGCGGCGGCTGACGAGATGGTCAGCCTCGTCGAGTGACACGAAGCTCTTCGGGTGCTTGGCCGTGTCAAAGATGCGGCGCGCGTGGTCGATCCCGACGACGCTGTCGCGCCAGCCATGAAAGACCAGCAGCGCACGGCGTAGACCGGCAATCGCGTCGGTAAGCGTGTGCTCGGCGATGTCGTCGAGAAAGCGACGCCGGATGCGGAACGGCCGGCCGCCGATCTCCACCTCGAGCAAGCCGTCGGCGCCCCCCTCGATCGCCTGGGAGCTCGAGCCAACCCGAACGATATGACGCTCGACATGTCCGGGATCGCTGGGTGCGCCGATGGTCGACACCGCGACGCTCTCCGGCACGCGATGAGCCGCGGCGAGCACCGCAGCACCGCCGAGGCTGTGGCCGATCAGGATCTTCGGAGCCTCGTGATGCTCGCGCAGCCAGTCGGCCGCTCTTACCAGGTCCTCAACATTCGAGGAGAACCCGGTGTTGGCGAAGTCACCCCCGCTCATCCCGAGCCCCGTGAAGTCGAAACGCAGGACCGCGATCCCTTCGGTCGCTAGCGCGCGGCTGATCCGCGAGGCCGCAAAGACGTCTTTCGAGCAGGTGAAGCAGTGCGCGAACAGCGCGTAGGCGATCGGCGGACCGTCAGGGAGATCGAGTCGCGCGGCGAGTGCGTCTCCTTGGGAGCCGCTGAACACAATTTTCTCACTACTGAATGTGGCCATGCAGCATCCCCTACGTCGCCCGCCCGGGTCACGCCACGGGCCGGGACCTGGGGGCGCGGGGCCCGCACGTGCTACGGCCACGGGCAGCATCGATCCGGGCCCTGCGGTGGCCGATCTGGTCGGGAGGCTCGACGCGATCGGCGAGCGTCTCGGCGGCGCGCGAGCTCAGCGAGCGTCGACGTTGATCACGGCACGATCGGCCGCACGGTACGCGAGAAGGGTCAGCCAGACGCCGACGATCAGCAGGCCGCCCGTCTCATTGCCGGCGGGGTTCGACTCGTTGTAGAGGATCGGTCCGTCCCACACGATGTCCGTCATGCGGATG
>SPBQ01000453.1 GCA_004525875.1 Myxococcales bacterium | reverse complement strand
TTGAACTTCCGCATGATCTCGTCGACGTTGCGGCCGACGTTGAGGAAGTTCACCTCTGCGTTCATGAGCGTGCCGTCGGGCGAGATCAGGAACGTGCCGCGTAACGCCACTCCGACATCTTCGAGATAGACCCCGAACTGGCGGGCGAGCCGCGCCGTGGGATCAGCACCCATCGGGTAACTGACGGCGGCGAGTTGCCCCTCCATCGTCCTCCACGCCAGGTGCGCGAACTTCGTGTCGGTGCTCACCGTCACGAGCTCGCAGCCCATCTTCTTGAAGCGCTCGTGCTGCTCTGCCAGAGCAGCGAATTCAGTCGCTCAAACGAATGTAAAATCCGCGGGATAGAAGAAGAGCAGTGTCCACTTCTTCGCCTTCACGTTGGCTTCGAGGCTTATCTCGTCGAAGTCTCCTTTCGTCGGATCGTACGTCTCGAGCTTGAAATCCGGGACCTTCTGGCCCACCTGGATCATCTCTCCCATTACCGAAGCTCCTTCTCTTTACGTGACTGGTCGCCGGTCCGGGGGACCGCAGGAACCCGCAGTCCCCGTACCGGGCGGCGTGATGCGCGAGAGCGCATGGATGACGGGTGGGAAGCGCCAGAACAAGCCCTGAGGCCTGGACCTGCACCGGGCCCCCATCGAAACGGCGGGGGCCCGGCGAGAAGAGGCTACGGCGTCGGCGCGAGACAGGCCGCTCCCGCGCACGTGTCGACCACGGCGCCGCCGGTCTTGAGGAACTCCGACTTCTGCAGACGGGCGGTCGGCTCGCGGCGCGGACACTCATGCGGATCCGAATCGTGGTCCATCGCGCAGGCCGAAAGGTCGGCCCACTCCGGATCGAGATTCGTTATCTCCGCAGGAGGCGTGTTGCCCGTGGGCGGCGCGGGATTGCCGCTGTCCCAGATCACCAGCGCCGATCCGTCGTAGGGGTAGGACGGGATCGCCGGAATATCGTAGTACGGCGTGACCTCCGGAACGACCTTCCCTGGCGAGAGCGCCGGCGTGTGGAGGAGTGCGCCGTTGCTGCGCGCCGCGATCTCGGCCGTGACGGGCGCGACCTGATGGTCGCCGAACGCCACCTGATACAGGATCTTCTTCGGTTGGGTATTCGGATACGTATCAGACGTCGTGTGACGCACGTGCCCGTTCGGGTCGGTCTGGTCCCACATGATCTGCGCCATCGAGAGCAGCGCGGCCCGGTCGACGCCGTTGGTGTAGTTCGCCTCGAGGATCACGTTGAACGTGTCGAAGTCGACGCTGCGGCGCAGCAGCGTGCTGTAGTTGATGCCCGGCACGCCGAGGACGAAGCGCTCGATGTCCTGTGAAAATGCGGCCAGCACGCCACCGAGAATACCACCCTGGCTGTTGCCGTCGTAGAACAGCGCGCTCGGATCGATCACCGACTCGCCGCCCACCTGGAAAGCGGGGTCGCTCGCGAAGCCGTTCGGATGCGTGAGCAATCGACCGAGCGCCATGAAGTTGAGAACTCCCTGGTGCTGGCGACCGATAAAGTTCGGGAAGACGGAGAAGTCCTGAATGACGGCGACGGCCGTGACGGCGTCCTCGTCGGCGAAGCCCGTCCATTTCGTCCCACACATGATGAAGTTGTGCTCGCTCGAGAACGCTTGCACGTGGCTCGCGCTGGTCTGCGTTTCACTCCCGAGCAGACCATGGCCGTACAGGGAAGGTCGGCCCGGGATCGCCGGGGCGCCTCCGCCCGTGGTCGCAGCGTTGGGGACCAGGCATCGGAAGTCGGCCGTGAAGAAGTCCCCCTCGTTCGTAGGCAACCCGTCGGGGCCGAGCCTCAGTGCCGAGCCCGGTATCCCGGCGTCCTCCATATACAGCGGCACCTGGAAGGTGCCGTCGATGCGACGAAGGATATCGGGGGAGAACGGCTCGTCGATCGAGTCGACCGTGAACGCGGGGGAGTCGGCGCCGAGCACGTTCGTGAACGCGTCGTCGCGCATGTGCAGCATCTTGCGCGCGCTGCTGTCGGTGCTCTGGGTCGAGAAGTCCCAGGCGAGGTAGAGGTCTTCACGGGCGACTCCGGCAGCCGTGAGCGTCGTGAAAATCGACTCCATGTGCGCGCGCCGCGCCTCGACCGGAAGCTGGGGCGTGGGCGTCCGATCACGGTACGCCGCGAAGACCGCGCTCGGTGCCAGCAGCGCGCCCTGGTCGTCGCGCATCTCACGCAGCGCGATGATGTAGCGGTGGTCGTTGATCAGGTTGCGGCCGACGCGGATCATGAGCGGCCGCTCGGCGGCGACTGGCCCGCTCTGGTCGCGCTCGATCCAGACGAGCTGCTTCTCGCCGGTATCGGCGTCGATGAGAACGACCTTGCTGGCCGCGTCGAGCGAGGCGGCGAGATCCGTGATCGGTGGAGCACCGGTGGTCGCGAGATCGATCGCCTGGTTGTCGAGTAGCAGCAAGGGGCCGACACTGAAACCGTCGAGAACGTTCCACGACGTCGGGTCCACCGAAACCGCGCTGATGTTTGCCGGCGTGGCCTCGACCGCGAACGCGAGCCGTCGGGCACTCGTCGAGGACGGATCACCGACGCTGAAATAGTCGTTGGTCGTCGGGAACATGCAGTGCGTGGTGTCGAGTGGGTCGCACGATGACGCGGTCGCACTCACGATCTGCGCTTCCGCCTCGGCGACGAAGGCTGTCGTGTCGATACCGACCAGGCTCGCTAGATCGGCGCATTTCTTGTCGATCTTCGGTCCGGTTTTCGATGATGCCTTCGCGAGCGCCGCGTCCACCTTGTCGAGATCGCAGACCTTACCCGCACACTTGCCGACCTGCTTGAGGTTCTTCGCGACGAGCTTGCCGGCCTCCTTGGCCGCCGTGAGCAGGCACTTCGTGTCGTCCTTGCTAGCACCGGAGAGCAGCGGCGCGGCAGGGCCGCCGAACGACCGCGCCGCGA
>SPBQ01000510.1 GCA_004525875.1 Myxococcales bacterium | reverse complement strand
GGCGTACTACGAAGCCGGGCACATGATGTACATCCACGAGGAATCGCGGGGGAAGCTGAAGGACGACCTGCGCGGGTTCTACGCGGGGGAGTAGACGCCGCGGCGCCCGCGTCCGTGCCCGCCTCCGTGCCCGCGCCCGCGACCGCATCCGTCCCCGCTATCATCCCGACATGGTACGTCCTGCCGGATCGTGTCCTGTTCGCGGGAGCGATCCACGCTGCATCAGACTTGCGGGTGAAAGTCCCGTCGCGGTAACCGCCGGAGGGCCGCGTAGCAGACTCCGCGCGACGGGCGAGATCCCGGCGTGTGAGTGGAGTGTCGAAAGCCCGGCGCGTGATGTACGTCGCGTGGCCGGGGAGCGAATCTGCGGGCCGAGCGTGAAGCGAACCTTGCAGCCCCGTGAGATGAGAACCCGAAAGGGAGAGCCGGCCGAGCCGCTCATGCCACGGCGAAGGCAACAGACTGCATCTCGATCCGGAACGATGCAGGACGCTCTCGGGGTATGGAGGCCGGCACGCAGAGACAGCCTGGTGCGGAACAGGAGAGGCCCTACCCGGTGGCCGACGTCCGGCCGAAGCGATCGCTATAAGCCGACGGTGAAGTGCGATCAGATCGGGAGGGAGTCCGAGGGGTCCATAGTACTGCTGACGCCGGGCGAGAAACCCGGTCGAGGGAAGGGACCCTGCTTTGGTCACGCCGAACGCGTGGAGGTAAGCGTGAGGGCATGGTCGTGAAGCGACCCAATCACCCCATCGACAAAGTGCGAGAACTCCAGCGACGGCTTTTCACAGCGGCCAAGGGCAATCGGGAGCGTCGGTTCCACGCGTTGTACGACCGGATCTGGCGGAGTGACGTTCTGCTGGAAGCGTGGCATCGAGTGCGCAGCAACAAGGGAGCTGCCGGGATCGATGGGCAGACGCTCATCGAGATCGAGCAGCAGGGTGTCGAGCGGTTCCTGTGTGAACTGCAAGACGCACTCCGTGAAGGGAGGTATCGGCCGCGCCCGGTTCGGCGGACGTACATCCCGAAGAGCGACGGGCGGCAACGGCCGCTCGGCATCCCGGCGGTTCGGGACCGGGTCGTGCAGATGGCGGCGAAGCTGGTGGTGGAACCGATCTTCGAGGCGGACTTCCGCGACTGCAGTTACGGATTCCGGCCGAAGCGAAACGCGACGCAGGCGCTGGAGCAGATCCGGCTGACCGGCGGCCGCGGGCACTACCACGTGGTGGACGCCGATATCAAGGGCTTCTTCGACGCGATCGATCACGATCGTCTGCTGGAGAAGGTCGCGCGACGCATCTCGGACCGACGGGTGCTGAAGTTGATTCGGAAGTGGCTCGAGGCCGGCGTCATGGAGGCCGGCGTGGTGCGTTCGTCGGTTGCGGGGACTCCGCAAGGCGGCGTCATCTCGCCGCTGCTGGCCAACGTGTATCTCGATGAACTCGATCGGATCTGGGAATCGACGTGTTCACATCTCGGCAGGCTTGTCCGGTACGCAGACGACTTCGTCGTCCTGTGCCGGACGCGCGAGCAGGCCGAGGAGGCGCGGCGTCAGATCGGCGGGATCATGAAGCTGCTACGTCTGGAGTTGCATCCGGAGAAGACGCGTGTGGTGGAGCTGGGCCTGGGCAAGGAGGGCTTCGAGTTCCTCGGTTGCCATCTTCGTATCGTGCGATCGCACTTCACGGGCAAGCGCTACCTGTTCCGGTGGCCATCTCGTCGTGCGATGAAGGCGATCCGTGAGAAGATCCGGGGTCTGACATCGCGTCGGCGATGGGCGAAGATGAAGGACATCCGGGAGGTGTTCCGTCTTCTGAACCCGGTGCTGCGAGGCTGGTGCATGTACTTCCGAACGGGGAACGCGTCTGACAAGTTCAACGCGATCGACGGCTTTGTCTGGCGTCGCCTGCTCAAGCTGCTTGCCCGCCGGGGTGGGCAACGCAGGTGGCGTCCGAACGGTCGCCCGTTCCGAGGGCGTGACTGGCCACACCGCCGTTTCGTCGAGGACCACGGTCTGTTCAAGTTGCTGGGTACGATCCGCTACCCCGGAGGTCCGCATGCTGCGTGAGAAGATCATCGGTAAGCCGTGTGCGGGAAACCCGCACGCACGGTTTGACAGGGGGCCTCAGGTGGTGGGGCCTCGATTCGTTCGTTCCCCCATCACCTGAGGTCTACCAGTGATGATCGTCCGTCCGCACCGTGCCGTCAGCCTCGTTCTCCTCGTCCTCGCCCTTGTCGCCACGACGGCGCACGCCGACGACTGGCCGCAGTGGCGGGGCCCGACCCGCGACGGCGTGTGGCGGGAGACCGGCCTGCGAGAAACGCTCCCCGAGGGTCGAATCGATCTGCGCTGGCGCGCTCCGATCGGCAGTGGCTACAGCGGTCCGACCGTGGCGAACGGGCGGGTGTACGTGACCGATCGAGTGACCGAACCGGCGGAGATCGAACGCGTGCACTGCTTCGACGCCCGGACCGGCGCCGTCGTGTGGACGCACGCGTACGACTGCGTCTACGACGGGGTCTCCTACGACGCCGGCCCGCGG
>SPBQ01000202.1 GCA_004525875.1 Myxococcales bacterium | reverse complement strand
TGCCGGGGTTCATCCGCGCGCTGGGGACGCGCAGCCGCTTCACCGCGTCGTCCGTGGATCAGTTTCCGCGCATGATGGCTGCGTTCCTCGTGTACGGGTCGCAGTTCGGCTGGCCGATCGCCGATCTCGAGCGTACCGACTACTTCCTCGTGATCGGTGCGAACCCGCTCGTTTCCAACGGGAGCCTGATGACGGCGCCCGGTATGCGCCGGCGGGTGCGCGACATCCGCGCGCGCGGGGGCCGGGTGGTCGTCGTCGATCCGCGCCGGAGCGAGACGGCCGATGCGGCCGACGAGCACGTGTTCCTGCGTCCGGGCACCGACGCCCCGTTCCTTCTAGCGATGCTCAGCACGATCTTCGCCGAAGGACCGGTCGACCTCGGTGTCTGCGACGGTCGCGTCGACGGGCTTGACCACGTGCGCGAACTCGTGGCGCCGTACACGCCGGAGCGCGTGAGCGATGTGACCGGAGTCAGTGCGGGCACGATCCGCCGACTCGCTCGCGAGTTCGCGTCGGCATCCACGGGGGCGGCGTATGCGCGCATCGGAACCTGCGTGCAGAGCTACGGAACGCTCGCCAACTACCTCGTCGACGTCCTCAATCTGGTGACCGGCCGGCTCGACCGTGCCGGCGGAGTGATGTTCACCACACCGGCGGCCGGCGGGACGCCGGCGCGCGGTCACTACGGGCGCTGGAACTCGCGTACGAGTGGAATTCCCGAGTTCGGGGGCGAGCTGCCGGTGGCCACGCTCGCCGCCGAGATCGAGACCGAAGGCGAGGGACAGCTCCGCGGAATGTTCACGCTGGCGGGGAATCCCGTTCTATCGACTCCCAACGGCGCGCGGCTCGACGCGGCCATGGCCGACCTCGAGTTCATGGTCTCCGTCGATCCCTGCATGAACGAGACGACGCGCCACGCCAACGTGATTCTTCCACCGCGTAGCTCGCTCGAGAACCCACAGTACAGTCTCGTATTCCTCCGGCTCGCTGTTCGTAACGTCGCGAAGGTGACTGACGCAGTGTTCGAGCCACGGGAGGATTCACGCAGCGATTGGCAGATCCTCGGCGCGTTGACTGAAGCGCTCGCCGAGCTTCGCGAACGCGACGGTGAGGGTGAGAACGATCCGGCGGCATCGGTCAAGCCGCAGTACGCGTACGAGCCGATGCAGGTCATCGAGGGAATGCTTGCGGCCGGACCGTACGATCTGAGCGTCGACAAGCTACGTGAGCATCCGTCGGGTATGGATCTCGGACCTTTGCAGGAAGGGCGGCTCGACGAGATCGTGGCCTATGAAGACGGCCGGCTTCAGCTCGAGCACGAGGTGGTCGATGCCGAGCTGCACCGGCTCGAGGCGGACCTCGAGGCCGGTGCGCTAGTGGCGGGGAGCGATGAGATGCTTCTCATCGGGCGCCGACAGCTTCGCTCGAACAACTCGTGGATGCACAACTGTCCGAGCCTCATGAAGGGGCGTGATCGATGCACACTGCTCGTTCATCCGGACGATGCGCGTCGTATCGGGCTCGGCGAGGGCGCGCACGCGCGTGTGAAGAGTCGTGTTGGTGAGCTCGAGGTGCCGGTGGAAGTGACCGACGAAATGATGCCGGGTGTGGTGAGTCTTCCGCACGGCTTCGGGCACGATCGGCCCGGTACGCGACAGCGAATCGCGGCGCAGAAAGCGGGTGTCTCGATGAACGATCTCACCGATGAGACGGTCGTGGAAGGCATGCTCGGGACGGGTGTTCTAACGGCCATTCCGGTGCGCGTCTCGGTAGCGTGAACTGATCACAGTCGGCCCGCGATTCCGCTTGCCAGCTTGAACACCGCGGGCGTAACGTGCAGCTACTGAATGACGTCGTCGAGTCGGCGCGATCCGGCGATTGAGTGTTCGATCGATGCTCGATTGAGCGACTTTATAAGGTACCGAGCAAAACTCGGACCGAGTTGCGGGGAGACCCGACTCATCAGAAGAGGTCGCACGATTAATTGGAGAGCGGCCAGTCGGACGCTACCCGAACGCGGCAGTGTCATTCGGCTATAGACCGTCCTACTGAGACGGCCTCGGTGATCGGCGCAATGCTGGTCGAGTCTGGGGGCAAGGTGAAGACCCTTGCCCCCAGAACACCGTTGTGAGAATGGTGTCCTGACCGAGACGGGCGATCACCCGGTAGCCCGCAACCTCGGCACGGAGTCAGTCATGTTGCACCATACCTATCGCGGATTCAGCGACCATCGATTGCTCACCGTTGTCGTGGCGGTGATCGTCACTCTGCTCCTCTTCTGGTGGGCTCCTTCGGCCGGCGCGGATGTCGCTATCGACACGTGCGGCCAGACCGTCCCCGCGGGCGAGACCGGATATCTCGTCATGGACCTGGATTGCGCGCGCTCCGGTACCGAGGGCGTGGTGCTCTCGCATCGCTCCCGGCTCGTGCTCGCGGGCTACGTGATCTCCGGCTCGGGTGGTGAGCGCGGCGATGAGGATCCCCGACCGCTGCAGGGTGTGCGCTGCGCGGCGCGGACGGTCTGCACGGTGATCGGCCCTGGCGCCATCGTCGGATTCTCTGACGCGGGCGTGGCCGGCACGCGAGTGCGTGTCCGCGACGTCGCGATCGAGGGTAACGCACGCAAGGGTGTCGCGGCCTTCGAGAACATCGCGCTGCACGGCGTGGTCGTCGATGGCAATGGCGATCTCGGCGTGCATGCAGGCGGTCGTCTGCGCATGCACGACACCGACATCGCCGAGCACGGGCAGGCCGACGTTCTCGAATGGCGGGCGCCTCGGCACCGCCCGGTCAGGAACCACTCCCAGTATCGGGAGGGCCGGCCGGGATAGCCCGCCCGACGGCGCGTCTCGCGCGCGCACGCCGCGCAGGGTAGATACCTGTGCGTCGTGTCCCTGATCGTGCTCGAGAATGTCTCTCTCGGATTCGGCGCTCGCCGTCTGTTCGAGAATCTGAACCTGCGCGTCGGCGAAGAGGACCGTATCGGCGTGATCGGACGCAACGGCTCCGGCAAGTCCTCGCTCCTGCGTATCATCGCCTCGGTCGGTGAGCCCAACTCCGGCTCGATCCGCAAGGCTGGTGGTCTGCGTATCGGCTATCTGCCGCAGGAGCTCGAGCTCCACGGCGCACGCTCGGTGATCGACAGCGTTCTCTCGAGCGTTCCCGGCAAGGCCGAGATCGAGAGCATGCTGGAGACGGTCGAGGACGGACTGGCCTCGACCGTCCACGAGAACGAGCTGATGGAGCTGTCGCAGAAACTGGCCGATCTCCATGAGGGACTCGCCCACTTCGATGCGACGTACTCGCGGCACGAAGCCCTGCAGATCCTGTCCGGACTCGGGTTCCGCGAGCAGGACCACCAACGTGACACGTCCGAGCTCAGCGGCGGATGGCGAATGCGGGTAGTGCTTGCGTCGCTGCTGTTCCAGAAACCCGACCTCCTGTTGCTCGACGAGCCGACCAACCATCTAGACGTGCCGTCGGTCTCCTGGCTGGCAGAGTTCCTCGGCCGCTACCGCGGAGCGTTCATGCTGATCTGCCACGACCGTGAGTTTCTGAACGAACAGATCTCGAGCGTCGTTGCGGTCGAGAGCGACGGCGTCCGCCAGTATCCGGGGGACTACGACGCCTACCGCGCAGCTCGCTCGGAAGAGGTGACGATTCTGGAGCGTCGCGCGGCGAACGTCGCGCGCGAGCGCGAACAGGCCGAGCGCTTCATCCGGCGCTTTCGCTCTCAGGCGACCAAGGCCCGGGCGGTTCAGAGTCGCGTCAAGGCTCTCCAGCGCATGGAGAGCGTTGCGCTCCCCGGTTCTGAACGGTCGCTGGCGTTTCGATTCCCTCCCTGCGGTCGCGCCGGGCAGGATGTGGTGAGGCTCGACGCTGTAGGTCATCGCTACGGCGAGACCCATGTGTTCTCCGGTATCGACCTCACTGCACGCCGCGGCGATCGCATCGCGATTGTCGGCGCCAACGGTAACGGGAAGACGACGCTTCTCAAGATCATGGCGGGCGCGTTCGATCCCACCGAGGGCAAGGTCATTCGCGGTCACAACGTGAAGATCGGGTACTACGCGCAGCATGTGACGGAGCAGCTCGACATCCGTTCGACGATCTTCGAGGAGGTTTGGCGCACGAGCTCGGCGGACGATCTGACGTTCGTGAGAACGGCGCTCGGAACGATGCTGTTTTCCGACGATGAGGTGGACAAGCCGATCGCCATCCTCAGCGGCGGCGAGAAGGCCCGAGTGGAGCTGGCCGGACTGCTCGTGAACCCGGGCAACGTGATCCTGATGGACGAGCCCACCAACCACCTCGACCTCGAATCCTCCGAGGCGCTGGCGGCCGCACTCGAGACGTTCACAGGGACGCTCGTCTTCGTCAGCCACAATCGCAGCTTTGTCCACCGGCTGGCGACCCGTGTGTGGGATGTCGACGGCGGTGGAGTCGAGGAGTTCCCCGGCACCTTCACCGAGTATCTCCATCGCTGCGCTCGGCTCGAAAAGGAGGAGCGGACCCGGACCCAGGCGGCAGTGGGCCTGGATGCGACGGCGGCCGCAGCTGTGAGCACCGTTCGGGGGCGAGAGTCGACGGGCGAATCGAGCGCTACGAGCAGAGCGGGAGGTCGAGCCCGGCGCAAGAGTCCCGGCGAGGGGCGCGCCCGGCGCGGGCTCGAGCGCAAGATAAAGGAGCTCGAGGAACGCATCGCCGCGCTAGAGACGGAGCAGGCGGAGCGCAGCGCGGAGCTATCGAAGCCGGAGACCTACGGCGACGCAGAGCGCTACCACCAGCTGCTCAACGCCTACCGCGATGACGCGGCCAAGCTCGAGGATCTCATGGGGCGCTGGGAACGGACCATTGTTGGATAATGCCGCCTTCGGCGGCTGGCGCGCTTCGCGATCTGCCCCCGACATTATTATTGGATGACGCGGCCGAAGGCGGCTAGCTGGTCACGACGAGGCTCGAAGCAGCGAGACGATCTCTGACGATGGCCTCGAGACGGGGCGTGTCGACCGTGCCGAGGTTTGCGAGGAATTCGAGGTGGCCGCGTCCATCGCGATAGACGGGCTCGCGCAGCGGTTGCCGAAGGGCGCTGGCGATGAGCTCGATGTCGGCATCTACTAGGATCGTAC
>SPBQ01000490.1 GCA_004525875.1 Myxococcales bacterium | reverse complement strand
GGAAGAAGAGCAGGACGAGCAGCGCGAAAACGAGCAGCGGCCCTCCGATGGCCCAGCTGAAGAGCGTGCCCGCCACCACACCCGCCACCGCGGGAACGGCCGCAGGTAAGTAGCCTTCCTTCGCGAACTTCAACGGCGGCTGCTCGCGCCCTCCGACCTAGTTCTTCGCCCGGTCGACGAGGCGTTCCTTGTCGAGCCAGGGCATGAGGGCGCGCAGCTTCTGTCCGACTTCCTCGATCGGATGGGCCTCGCCCTCCTTGCGCAACTCCTTGAAGTGCGGCAGACCGCAGCGGTACTCGGTGATCCACTCGTCAGCGAACGCGCCGGACTGGATGTCCGCGAGGATTTTCTTCATCGCCGCTCGTGTCTCGTTTCCAATCACGCGCTTGCCGCGCGTCAGGTCGCCGTACTCGGCCGTGTTGCTGATCGAGTAGCGCATGTTCGCGATCCCACCCTCGTACATGAGGTCGACGATCAGCTTCACCTCGTGCATACACTCGAAGTAGGCCATCTCCGGAGCGTAGCCGGCCTCAACGAGCGTCTCGTAGCCGGCGCGCACTAGCTCGGTGAGGCCACCGCACAGGACGGCCTGCTCGCCGAACAGATCAGTCTCCGTCTCCTCGCGAAAAGTCGTCTCGATCACTGCGGCGCGGGTGCCGCCAATTGCTTTGGCGTAGGCGAGCGCGACCTGCGTGGCGTCGCCGGTCGGGTCCTGGAGCACCGCGAGCAGACACGGAACGCCCATGCCAGCAACGAACTGGCTGCGGACGAGATGGCCGGGGCCCTTCGGCGCGACCATGAAAACGCCCGAGCCTGACGGCGGAACGATCTTCTTGAAGTGGAAGTTGAAGCCGTGCGCGACGGTCAGAAACGCGCCTTCCTTCAGATTCGGCCCGATTTCGGCCTCGTAGAGCTCCGCCGCCAGCTCGTCCGGCACGAGCATCATCACGACGTCCGCACGCTTGGCCGCGTCGGCCACCGAGAGCACCTCGAAACCTGCGTTGGCCGCCTTCGGCGCCGATCCGCTTCCTTCCCGCAGGCCGATGATCACACTCATTCCGCTGTCGCGCAGGTTGAGCGCGTGAGCGTGGCCCTGGCTGCCGTAGCCGATGACGGCCACGGTCTTGTCCTTGAGCGGGTCGAACGACGCATCGGCGTCGGCGTAGATCTTCATGCAGCTTTCTCCTTGGAGCGGCCCCCGGCGGCACCACCCTTACGCCCTGCTTCGCTCCCCGGCGCGCCGACCGTCAGTAGCCGGTCGCCGCGGAACAGCGCCGCCTTGCCGGTGCGGGCGATCTCCTTGACGCCGATCGGTCGGAGTAAGGTGAGCAGGGCTTCGATCTTGGCGTCGGAGCCGGTGATCTCGATGATGCAGTCCTTCGGCGCCACGTCGACGATCTTCGCGCGAAAGATCCCGACGATGTTCATCACCTCGGGGCGTGTCCGGGAATCGGCGGTGACCTTGATGAGCGCGAGCTCGCGTTCCACGTGCTCGGCCTCGCTCATGTCAACGACCTTGATGACAGACACGAGCTTGTTGAGTTGCTTGGTGATCTGTTCCAGCACCCCCTCATCACCCGAGGATTGCAGCGTGACGCGCGATACGCTCGGATCGAGAGTGGTGTTTACGGAGAGGTTCTCGATGTTGTAACCCCGTCCGCTGAAGAGCCCGGCGATGCGCGAGAGCACACCGAACTCGTTCTCGACGAGTATGGATATCGTGTGTCGCAATGGATGGTCTTCAAGGCTCTGCGCCGGATGCTCGGATTCCTAGCCGCCCGCAAGCTCGTCGATCAGGTGCAGAACCTTCGTCTTGGCTACCAGCTTGAGTTTCTGTAGTCTCTTCTTCTCGAGTTCCTCTTCGGGTGAGAGGAAGGCTTTCGCCTGCAAGATGTGGACTTGCTCCTTCAGCTCCTGGTGTTCTTCGTACGCGGCCTTGAGGTCGGGGTTGTGCGGAATCAACGCCGCGACCTTCTGCTCCTCGTGCTGCTCCATCGAGACCTCCTGGTCAGGGTGTCGTACGGCTGGATTCGGTAAGAGCACCTTATAGCCCAGCCGATTCGCAGTCAAATCTGTAAGTCATCGAAATCGCTTTGTTTTCAAGAGCTTAGTCGGGCGCGCCAGGCGACGCGACGATACGATGACGATTGGGCCGCGCGGCGGTCTCGGCAACGTACACTGGCAAGACAGCGCCGGCGGGCTCAGCGCTATCGAGACGCGTCGTTGCCAGCTCCGCGAGGGACCGGGCCCTCGAGTCGGGCACGGCAATGAGGCGGTCGGGCCGTTTTGCCGCCTGCTCGGCGCGAAGACGGTCGAGCGTTTCACGCTCGGCACACAGAACGACGCGACCGCCCCATTCGGCGATCGCGGGATCCAGCTCCGAGAACGAGATCACGGCTGGCGGGCGAGTGCAGCGCAGACCCGTGTCGTCTCTCTGATAACCTGCCATGTACAGACGGTCTTGGCCGGCCGCGATCACGGCGCACAGCCGGGTGTCGACGTCGCCGGCCGAATGCACGAGGAGCTCCAGCGAGTCGACGCCGACGACCGGCAGGTCGTCGACCAGCGCCAGCCCCCGTGCCATGGCCAACCCGATCCGAGTTCCGGTGAACGAGCCCGGACCGCGCGCAACGGCCAGCGTCCCGACAGTGTCGATCGTGATACGTGTCGGTTCGAGGATGTCGCGGACGCACCCGGCCAGCGC